>NZ_AKIS01000224.1:0-3264 GCF_000277005.1 Pontibacter sp. BAB1700
TTTTTATTATGAAGTGTCGTTGACCATTAGGATTTTGGTGCACGTTTCGGACAGATCAAGACCTGTACCTGCAATGAAACGGTAAAGCTCCGTAGCACCACGACGTTACGGTGTAACGTCGCTACATTTAAACTCCTCAACTCTCAAACTCCCTAATCCCAGGTTCCCATTTTACCCATCTGGTAGTCGCGGAAGGCCTGGTGAATCTCTTCTTCGGTGTTCATCACAAATGGTCCGTGTGATACAACAGGTTCGTTGAACGGCTGAGCATGGCCGAAGAGAATATAAGCATCCTCGGATGCCTCGACTTTCACTTCTTTGCCTTCATTGTCAAATTCTACCAGGGTAAGTTTCTCAGCTGTCTGGCCATTTACCTTCACGGTGCCGCGCGCTACATAGAAGAAGATGTTGCGCTCTGCAGGGATGTTGTAGACGAACTCTCCGCCTTTCTGCAGCTCAATGCTCACGATGTGAATGTCGCTCAGATTCTGGATAGGCGCCTGCACCTCGCCCCAACTGCCTGAGATCACGTTTACCCGTACTTTGCCGTTGTCAAGTTCTACAACCGGAATCTTGTCTTTCTGCAGCCCAATGTACTTTGGTGAGGTCATTTTGTGCTGGGCAGGCAGGTTGAACCACAGCTGGAGTATTTCCAGCGGCCCTCCCTCCTGCTTGAATTTATCTGACGACACCTCCGCATGGATCAGGCCGCTACCGGCTGTCATCCACTGCACGCCACCAGCCTCAATGATATCCTTGCCACCCCCCGTATCCTGGTGCATGATATCGCCATCGAGTATAAAGGTCAGTGTTTCGAAACCACGGTGCGGGTGCGGACCGAAAGGCAGTCCTCTGTTGCCGGCCTTGTATACCTGCGGACCGTGGTGATTCAGGAAAAGGAAGGGGTCGATGTACTCCACTTCGCGCGTAGGTATGGCCCGGTAGGTTACCAGGTCATCCATGGGGGCATATACTGCTTTATGTAACTTCTTTATCTTTCGCATAAGGTTAAATCTAGATCGACTGCAAAATAATGTATATACATCAATTACCCTAACACCTATCGGATTGTTTCAGATAGCTTGACATGCCTTCTCTGCTTAACATAAAAATCCCACCGTTTCCAAGACTGGATTGGGTGGGATTTTCACGCTACACTGATAGTAAGGTATACGGAAACTTACCCGATTAAGCCGCCTTCTCTTTTTTCAGCATTTTAAGCAAAGCCTCAGCCGCCGGTTCCGAAGAGGCGGGGTTCTGGCCAGTGATCAGTAAGCCGTCTGTCACAACATAGGGCTGCCAATCGTCGGCCTTGGAGTAGATGCCGCCCAGTTCCTGATAACGGTCCTCCACCAGAAAAGGAACCACATTGGTCAACTGCACAGCCTCCTCTTCGGTGTTCGTAAAGCCTGCCACTTTTTTGCCCTTCACGAGCGGCTCGCCATCCGCGCCTTTGGCCTGCATCAGGCGGCCGGACCATGGCAAACGGCCGCAACCGGTTTCTGCTGTTTGGCAAAAGACTCAATTAAACGGATGGAATCTTTGTCAGTAGCGAGATCCCATAGCGGACCATGCCCTCCCGGAAAGAAGACAGCATCGTAGTCATCGGCTTTCACCTCACTCAGCTTTTTGGTTTTAGAAAGTTTGTGTTGCAGGTCGTCATCCTCGTAGAAGCGCCTTGTGGCCTCCGTCTGCGCATCTTTTTCTGTGCTTTTCGGGTCGATTGGCGGCTGTCCTCCTTTTGGGGAGGCAAGGTCCACTTTCACGCCGGCATCGGCCAGCGTATAGTAGGGCGCGGCAAACTCCTCTACCCAGAAGCCAGTTTTCTTGCCGGTGTCACCTAATTGATCGTGTGAGGTCAATACAAATAATACTTTCATAGTTTATGGTATTTAATTGGTAACAGAGTCAAACAATTTAACCTCATTTAGCAGGCCAGGGTTTTAATTGAACAGTTCGGAGGACAGGTAGCGGTCTCCCCGGTCACAGATAATACAGACGACCACGCCTTCTTTCAGTTCGGAGATCAAGCGGGTGGCCGCTGCCACTGCGCCGCCGCTGCTCATGCCGGCGAACACACCCTCTTCCCGGGCCAGTCGGCGGGTCATGGCGGTTGCCTCCTGCTGCGATACGTCCAGTATGCGGTCGACCCGCTCCCGCTCGAATATTTTGGGCAGGTACGCCTGTGGCCAGCGCCTGATGCCGGGAATTTGAGAGCCTTCCACGGGCTGGGTGCCTACGATCTGCACAGCCGGGTTTTGCTCTTTCAGGTAACGGGATACTCCCATGATGGTGCCCGTTGTACCCATGGCCGACACAAAATGTGTGACTGCCCCCTCGGTGTCGCGCCAGATCTCCGGGCCGGTGCTGCGGTAGTGAGCCCCGTAATTGTCCGGGTTGCCGAACTGGTTGAGCACGAGGTAGCCGCCACCCGCTTCTTTGTTGCGCACATAGTCGATGGCGGCCTCCATGGAGCCTTCGGCTGGGGTTAGGGTTACTTTCGCGCCATAGGCCTCCATGGTCTTTACCCGTTCGGGCGTGGCGCTGGCGGGCATCACCAACTCAATCTCCACGCCGAAGAACTGCGCGATCATGGCCAGTGCTATACCTGTATTCCCACTGGTGGCTTCGATCAGCTTGATTCCTTTGGTCAGTTCTCCCCTATCCAGCGCCCCTTTGATCATACCATAGGCCGCACGGTCCTTCACGCTGCCGCCGGGGTTATTTCCCTCCAGTTTGGCCAATAGTTTCACATTTGGGTTTGGAGATATATTCCTTAACTCCACCAAAGGGGTATTACCAATAAAGTCCAGTAGTGTCCGTGTTGTCGTGTCTGTTTTATGCATCCTGTATACCTGTACGTGTTTATTGTCGTGATGGAATTGCCCTTTAGATTAAAGGGAAATACAGCAGGTATAAAAATACTCCTGGATTGGCATCAGGCATACTTCGGAAAGCTTGCCCTACTTCTGCCATTGAAGGGTGCTCCAGCAAAACGGAAATGAATGTAGATTACGATTACGAAGTTCAATAATCCTTCAAACAGGTATACGAAGTTAAAATGTGACGTCGCTTCAAACTTTAACTCCTCAACTCTCAATCTCCTCAACTACTAAACTCTTATCTTTGTAGTCATGCCTATCCGCAAGATCATCCACATCGACATGGACGCCTTTTTTGCTTCCGTGGAGCAACGCGACAACCCCGAGTTGCGCGGCAAGCCTGTGGCGGTGGGCGGTTCGCGGGCAAGAGGTGTGGTGGCGG
>NZ_AKIS01000225.1:0-934 GCF_000277005.1 Pontibacter sp. BAB1700
TTAATATAGTACAACAATTGCCTGCATAAACACGTAAAGCATACTAAGACGGCCGAAGGTATTTTAAAGCATTTCTAACGTTTAAAAGGTTGTCACTCATGAAAAAACTTTACTTTGATGAAGATGCGCTCGCATACATTGTCATAGCAGGCTATTTTGCGGTTGCGAGCATTGTTTCTGTTATTGTAGCTTACTAAGAGCAGTATCTTAAAAGCAGCGGGGCCATACCTGAGATCAGGTATGACCCCGCTGTTTTAGTTTAACTCTAATATTATGCTCTTATTGACTCGAAGGTACAATAGATAAATTAGACGTATTAATTTTCTTATAAACTGAAAAGGTAAACAAAAGAAATCCATATGACATGATCATTTCACATGGTTCGTTATCAATTCTTTCAACAAAGTATAAGTATTTTTCAGTCGAAATGTTTAAGTATGTTTCCATTATAATGATTCCGTATTCAAAATAAAATGCTGACATCATTATGGGTAAGAAATAAAATCTTAGTTCCTTGATAGGAACTAAGATTGGATTAAGTATTTTGAACTTTTTGTTTATCCACCAGCCCATCATCCCACTTATTCCGATTAAGATATAAATGTCCATAGTTATTGAATGGAATAAGCGTATGTTATGTAAATTTAACTCATCTTGAACATTAATAGCCTTAATATTATCGGGTGTTTCTAAGTTGAAAATACGTTGTCCCCAACTAATTTCCTCTAATGCTATTATTAAAAAAACTATAGATAATAAGCTAAAAACGAGTCGTAATTTATGGCTTTTATTTTCTATGATTTGTGCGATTTTAAAACTAATATATGCAGATGTTGCAAAAGAAATAGTTGTAAAATAACTCAAAAAACACCATCCTCATCCGAGAGTTTTATGATAACTATGATAATTTGTAATCTTTATAAAAATTAAAAAT
>NZ_AKIS01000226.1:0-1424 GCF_000277005.1 Pontibacter sp. BAB1700
TTATTCATTACTTTTTCATTTTGCGTAATTCCAGCTTGTGCCCTTATTTTAACCAGCCTATGCAAACTAGCCGGGCTACGTTGGGTGTACCAGCCCCCGGCAATGAAGATCTGGTTAATCTGCCCCCACCTCAGCAGAAAATTGTGGCAGCAGTCTATAAGTTTAGGGATCAGACTGGCCAGTACAAACCGTCTGCTAACGGTGCTAACTGGTCTACGGCCATTACACAGGGTACAACCACCATATTGCTAAAATCATTGGAGGAATCTGGTTGGTTTTCTCCTATTGAGCGCGAAAACCTTGGAAACCTTTTGAATGAGCGGAAAATTATCCGCTCTACAAGAGCAGAAGCAGAAGCGATCACAGGTAAGCGGGAACCGATCTTGCCAGGCCTTTTATTTGCCGGTATTATTTTGGAGGGAGGTATCATTTCTTACGATGCTAATGTAGTGACAGGTGGTGCTGGCCTGCGGTACTTTGGTGCCGGCGGCTCAGGGCAGTACCGCGAAGATAAAGTAACTGTATACTTGCGTGCTATCTCTACCAGCACAGGTGAGATACTTAAAACTGTGTATACCTCCAAAACGATACTGTCACAGGCGATTGACTTTGGAATATTCAGGTATGTTAAATTCAAACGACTTTTGGAAGCTGAGACGGGCTTTACATATAATGAGCCTTCAGAGATTGCCGTTAAGGAGGCAATAGACAAAGCTGTACAGAGTCTTGTGATTGAAGGTATACAGGCAGGCTATTGGAAACTCAAAAACAATGACGATTTAGAACATCCGATCATACAATCTTATTACCAGGAACGGGAAGAAGTACAAAGCGTCAATATTCATGGCCAAAAAATGGAGAACCGTCGTGGCCTGGTTGGTGTAAGTGCAGCTGCTGGCCTTATGCAGTACAAGGGAGATTATAGTAACCCAGCGATAAAACCCATGGGGGAGATAGGAATTAGGGCCAGCACCAATAGAAATATAGCTTTCGATTCCAGAATAGGCCGGGGAACCATTGCCGCTCAGGAGAACTTCTCTCAAGCCATTAATTATGGTGAAGCTAATATCAACTACAGCTTATTCCCAAAGCTAAGATATACACCTTATGTACAGCTTGGTGCCGGTGTATTGGTAAGAGGAAACAACATTGAAGACTTCTTTAATGACTTAAAATCCAATGGGTGGCACCCTTATGTAAAAGCAGGTGTAGGGATGGAGTACATGCTCCTCAACCGTTTGGGTATAGACTTAAGCTTATCAAGTTCTTACATGTTCAATGATAGGCTTGATGGGATAGAGCGAGGTAGGTTTAATGACTATTTCTACACGGGTAAAGTTGGAATAAATCTTTATTTCGGACTTTATAAATAGTTAATTAACCCATGGAGGTATAATTTGGACGCTAGTTGATATCATATACTA
>NZ_AKIS01000227.1:0-2743 GCF_000277005.1 Pontibacter sp. BAB1700
TGACATATAATATTATAGCTATTGCATTTATGTAATATTACATGTTTAAATTGCATTATATAATCACTTTGCTAATAAATGTGTTACGCCTAACCCTGCGAAATATGTGCAAACTTCTAACTTTAATTACTGTACTCCTGTGCACAATAATTGCTCCTTTAAAGTCTAATGGTCAGTTTTCCTCTATAATGGACTTAAGCCCCTTGCCAGCCAGGGATTTTGCAACCAAAGAAAAACCTCAGTCTAAAGTTTTTTTTATGGATGATAAATACTGGGCTATTCTGGCAAACGATACTGGTACGCATTTGTGGAGCTTAGAAGACAATACTTGGAAGCATGCAAAGCAACTAGTGACTAAAAATTCAAGAGCTGATTATGTAATCATAGAAAATACAGTCCATATTCTTCTCTATTCAGGCTCATCTACTCAATTTCTATCAATTGAGTATGATAATACAAAAAAACAATTTAAGAGCTGGAGTAAAAACAAATCAACTATTGAAATCAATTTGGAAAAAGAGGTAGAAGTTGCCTCTATTGATAAAGACAAGACTGGCAGGTTATGGGTGGGGTCTACCGGAGATAATGGCAAAGTAAATGTACGTTGGAGCGATGCACCCTATACGCAATGGAGTGCACCAATCACGATAGAACAAGGTCTGCACTCTGATGATATCTGCGCAGTAATCTCACTTCCACAGTCTAATCAAATAGGTGTTTTATGGTCAAATCAGAATACAAAACGTTGGGGTTTTAAAACACACAATATAGGCGATGATATAAACAAATGGTCTAAGGATGAGATCCCTGCTTTACAATCCGCCTTAAGTCAAGGCACAGGAATGGCAGATGATCACATCAATATGAAGGTAGCATCTGATGGCACATTGTACGCTGCTATCAAAACTGGTTACGACAAAATAGGTTATCCACTCATCGCTTTACTGATCAGACGTCCATCCGGAGTATGGGATGAACTGTATGAAGTATCTCAAAGTGGTACCTTGCCGATTGTCTTGCTTAACGAAGAGCAGAATCTAATAAAGGTAGTATATACTTCTGCTACTTATGGTGGAGATATTCTTTACAAGGAATCTTCCACTAATAATATTTCATTCTGCAAAACCTATACTTTGATAAAAGGCAAATACAATTATGCTTCGAGTATTAAAAAAAGTTACAGTTCAGAGACTTTAATCCTGGCGTCAGATGAATCTCAAGTAGTAGGAGTACGAGTATCCGATAGCTCAGTTGAAAGAACTCCTTTCGCTTCAGATTGCCAGGAGGAAGAAAGTCAACTAAACTTTAATGCCATTCCTAATCCGTTTTTAGGTAACACCACAGTTCATTTTAGATTATCAGAAAGTATCCCATATTCGTTAACTCTCTACAACAGTAATGGCGCTAAAATATCACAAGTCTACAGTTCAACTGCAGTAGCGGGCAAGCTGAATAAGTATGATATAGATGCTTCCTCACTAGCAAGGGGGTTATACATTCTAAAACTTGAGACTAGCAATTTTGTGAAATCTATAAAACTTGTACATGAACGCTAATCTGCAATAATTATACAATTTTACCCTTTCTTCCCCTCATTCCCGTATTACCCCATGTGAATACAGGGGTTTTATGAGCATACCGGAAACGAACGGCATATTTGCGTCACATTATTTATTGAAGGAACAGCTTAGTTCAGGGAGGGTTGAAGAAGTCTGGAAAGCAGAAGACTGGACTGCGGAAGGGGCTCCTGTCACGCTGAGGCTGTATGCGCCTCATATCCGGCTCGATCATCACAGCCTGGAACAGCTGCAACGGGAACAGGAACAACGGGCACAGCTACAGCATCCACACCTGCTTACGCCTACCCATTTTGGGGTCTATGAAGGTATACCTTTTGAAGTGGCTCCGCTTCACTTGCAGCAAACCGTGGCACAGGCCGCACCGCTTCCGGAAAACCAGATAGCCCGACTGATCGCCCAGGTAGGTAGCGCCCTGGAGTACCTGCACACACAGCAACCTCCCGTGTTGCACCGGCAGATCAACCCGGACAATATCATACTGGATGCACAGGCAATTACCTCCTGGCCGTACCTGCGTTAAGCAATCAACTGCGCACGCTCCTGCACCGGGCTACCGGTACTCCCTTGGCCCAGGGCACAGCCTATGCTGCTCCTGAGCTGTTTGGCCCCCATCCCGTGCACTCGGGAGCAAGCGACGTGTTTGCCCTAGGTGTGAGTCTGTACGAGCTATGCACCGGAGAAACTCCGTGGCTCGGCAATGGGGGGCTGAGCCTGAGCCAGGGGGCAGAGATTCCAATCATTGCAGCGCCCTACTCCCGTATATTGAGCAATCTCGTACGAGCCTGCCTGCACCCCGACCCTGAAAGAAGACCTTCGGCACAGGTACTGGTTGAAGAAGCTACTTATTACCTCGAGTATGGGAATTGGAAATCCTATGGTGCTTTTGGCAATGTGACGGCAGAGTCGATCGTGTATAAGAAGAGATCACGCTTATGGCCAGTGCTGCTCATACTGTTGCTGGCAGGTGCGCTGGCTGCCGCTTACTATTTTTTTGTATGGAAGGCACCTGGCGAGGAGATGGCTGCTGATGTTGCTGTGACCGCCACTGATACAACGTCTGCCCAGTCGGCCATCACGGACACCACAGCTGCGGTCCGCACACCGGAGGAGACTAAGCCAGCCACTCCGGTCAAAAGGCAGGCTGCCGTCCGGAAGCCGCAAGC
>NZ_AKIS01000228.1:0-8364 GCF_000277005.1 Pontibacter sp. BAB1700
ATTTTTCATTTGGCTAATGAATTAATCTTAATAAAGATACAGCTGGGCGATAAAATAGTTGTTATACCTTCACAGTGATGAGGTCCTGCATTTCGTACTCCGCCCGCGGCATGGCAAAGCCCGGATCCACGAGCTTCACATCGTATTTGAGGTCGTGGTTCTTGTGCTCCACCCGCTCGCGCAGGTAGTAAAGCACCAGCTCGTGCATGGCCTCGTAGTTCAGGTCCGTCTTACCCTTGGTCTTTACGCCATACTGTGCATAAAAAGCAGCCTTCAAAAAGTCGTGCAGGTGATTTTTCTCATGCTCCTCACTCTCACTCAGGTTGATGCTATCGAGCAGGGTGCGGAGTGCCGCTTTGTAAGCCTCCATGTCGGGGCGGGAGGTCTTGAGCCAGAGATACGCTTTGTTCAAGGCCTGGCGGCGTAGAATGTTTTGCTGCATGGCTGAAATTTACAATAGCAAGATACCTAAAAATAAGGCATGGAAGGGAAAGATGTATTAAATATGAATAATATCCTATACCTGTTTCAAAATGCCATCTGCACTGGCTACAGCGACTTTCCCAAGGCCTGCCTTTACCTGAACTCCACTCAGAGGAAAGATTAAATAAAAAATTATCAATATTTTTATTTTTTAAATCAATAAAATAACCATAACTTAATTTCAGAATAGCTCGTTATGGTATTTTTATATAGCCATAACATCTCCTACACTTTTTCAAGGGTACACTTACCACTTCTAGTAGTCTGTTTACCTCGTTTATTTACATGCTTACCAGCTCTAGTAAAACATGCTCTTAGCTTCAACCGAGCTTTGAAACTTGTTTTAATTTAAAAAGCTGCCAGGCCTGTTTGCGTCCAGAAACTTTAAAACTATACCTAAATCAATTAATTATTTAAACTTTTAAACTATGCGCAACAAATTTTTTACTACCAAAACTTTACTTTATCCGGCTCTTTTCGCCTTTGTGGGCCTGATGGGATGTAACCCCGAAGAAGACATGAACCCAACTGGCGAGTTGAGCCAGGAAGCAACGCAAATGGCGCAAGGAATTAACCCAAAATCAAACGTAAAACTGCACAAAAACCAGTATGTGGTTCTTTCGAGCAGCGAAACCATGTCAGCTGATATTGCAGCTCAACTGAACGCCGCCAATGGCAAAGTAATCAGCTTGCTTGAGCAGGCTGGTGTGGCCACCGTTTATTCAGAAGATCCGAATTTCGTTGCCAATGCCTCTAAAATTAATGGTGTACGCTCTGTGGTGCGCGACCTGGAGGTACAGTGGTATAATCCGGATGACATGAAGATTGTCGAACTGAGCAACGTGGGCACACCACCGGCAAGCGGCGACGACGACCGCTTCTTTGACCTGCAGTGGGGACATGCCGCTATTAAAGCGCCAGAGGCCTGGAACGCCGGCCATCGTGGCAGTGGTGTTCGTGTTGCCGTACTGGATAGCGGCTTTGACTTAGACCACCCGGACCTGGCACCCAACATCGATCTTGCTGCCAGCAAAAACTTTGTTCCAGGCGAAGGATTGAGTTACGCCCTATCGGGTGTAGGTAGCCACGGCACCCATACAGCCGGCACCATTGCGGCAGCCGACAACGGCATTGGCATTATAGGTGTTGCGCCTGAGGCGAAACTGATTTTGGTAAAGGTACTGCGCGACTCCGGCTCCGGTTCTTTCTCCTGGATGATGAATGGCATTGTTCATGCGACACAGCAAGGCGCTAATGTAATCAACATGAGTCTTGGAGCGGCCCTTCCACGCAATGGCAAATTCCTGAACGACAATGGCACACCAGAAGATCCATCTGATGACTTTATTGAAAGCGACACCAAAGCCGTGCAGGAGTTGCTGATCGCCATAAACCGCGCCACCAGCTATGCCACCAAGAATGGTGTAACCGTTATAGCCTCTGCTGGCAATGACGCCAACAACGGAAACGCAGACAAGTCGCTGGTACACATACCTTCTTCTTCTACTGGTGTAATTTCTATTTCAGCGACGGCTCCACGTGGTTGGGCACTTAATCCTTTCGGCACTTTTATGGATGACTTCGCCTCTTACTCTAACTATGGTACCTCTGATGTGCACTTTGCAGCCCAGGCGGTGACTACATGCATCCGGGTAATGAGATAGCCATCATTGCAGGTGTGAGACAATACGTTTATGTATTTGATTATGTGTTCAGCACAGGCAGCAGCCTAACTCCCGGAGTTGCTCAGTACTACTGGTCAGTTGGTACAAGTATGGCAGGTCCTCACGCAACAGGCGTAGCAGCACTTCTTATCGGACGTAACGGTGGTCAGATGAGCCCAGCGCATGTACTGGCCAAACTACGGGCCACTTCTGACGATCTTGGCAAGCCTGGCCGCGACCCTTACTACGGTTATGGCCGCGTAAACGCTTTCCGTGCCGTGACTGAATAAGTACGACAAGCCCTCATAACAAAAGCCGGACTGCTGAAAAGTAGTCCGGCTTTTTTATTTATCAGAATACGATTTTAATCCAATTTTAACACAGCGATTTATACCTATTATCCTATTTATTTGATTATCAAAACTTAACTGACAGCTGCAGATGAAGTAACTTAATACGCTTCATAAAACCACATTTTGGATATTAGAAAGCCTTTTTTCAACATTTAGAACATTTTCATAAATTTCGGTATACAATTGAACCCATATTGCCTAATTACAATTACATTCAGGAAGTTTTAAGCCACTGCACCTTTATGAAGGTAAATTTTACGCCACCTGAAGAGCTGATCCTTACACCGGATTTCTATAGTTCTATTGTACGTCATGCATCTGAACTCATTACAGTACTCAACTGTGAAGGGATCTATCAATACATTTCAGATTCGATAGCCACTGAACTTGGCTATACCCCGGAAGACCTGCTGGGCACCTATGTGTTTGACCTGATACATCCGGATGACGTACCTTCTCTTGAACAGGAGCTTTATAACCTGACTGCTGGCGACACCAAACAAGTAAACCTTCCTCCTGTTCGCTTCAAAGCCAAAAACGACAGCTGGCGCTGGCTCAGCTGTGTCGCGACCAACATGCTGGACAACCCCCACGTGCAGGGTATCGTGACCAATTCGCGTGATATTACCACGCAGATGGAGGCCTCGCGGCAGAGAAAAGAAAGCCAAGCTTATTACAAAGCGCTCTTCTTCAACAACCCCGACCTGGTGTTTACGATGAGCACGAGCGGGGAAGTGCAGGCCTGCAACGACGCCGTGGTGAAGCTGTCTGGCTATACGCGTGAAGAATTTCCGAAAAGCCATTTTGCCGAATTTGTGTTGCCGGATAACCGTGAAGAAACATTCAAGGCCTTCTCCACAGCCCTTACGGGACAGCCCTGCAACTTCGAGACCTGCATCCGCCACCGCGATGGCAGCAAGCGCTACTTGTCGGCCGCACTCGTACCCGTCGTGCTGGAGGGCCGGGTGCTCGCCATACAATGCATCGCCAAAGACAGCACCAACGAGAAAGAGGCAAACCTGCTTGTAAATGCACAGGCCAAGAAGCTGCACAAAATTTTGGAAGGGATGTCTGAAGGCTTTTTTGCCCTGGACAAAGAGTGGCGCTACAGCTTCGGCAACACTGTCTTCGCCAATTTCCTCAACCGGGATCTCGAAGACTTAATGGATCTCTGCATCTGGGAGGAATACCCGATGCTGGAGGGAACCCTCTTTAAGCAGAAATGCCATGAGGTGGCCGAAACAAAAAAGGCAGTACAGTTTAAGGAGCAATTCTGCGAGCTGAGTGCTTTTCTGCAGTTTACCATCAGCCCCTTTGAAGGCGGTATCCTCATTGCGTTTTCCGACATCACAGCGCAGGTTATCGCGCAGGAAGAGCTGCGGAAGCTTTCGCTGGTGGCCAGTAAAACGACAAACGGCGTGATCATCACCAACGGACAGTTGGAGATAGAGTGGGTCAATGAGGCTTTCTGCAACGTGACCGGCTATAGCATGGAAGAAGTAGTAGGCAAGCGCCCGAGCGACATCCTGACTTCTGCCGATACGGACCCGCGCGAGATCCTGTGGGTGAGAGAACAGCTGGCAAAGGGCATCCCGATGCGCAAAGAACTGCGCAGCTATAAGAAAAACGGCAACCTGATCTGGGCTGATGTCACCATCTCCCCTATTTCCAATGAGCAGGGCCAGATCGTAAAGCACATCTACATCCACACCGATATCACTGAACGCAAGCTCGATCAGGAGCAGTTACTCAAAACGACCGAGCACCTGTACCATCAGAATCAGGACCTGCAGCAGTTCAACTACATAGTATCACACAACCTGCGTGCGCCTGTCGCTAACCTGGTCGGGCTGTCGTCTGTGCTACAGAAGCTTGACCACAACAGCAGCCGCTTTGCCAAGGGCCTGCAAAACCTGGAAACCTCCGCCCGCCGGCTTGATGATGTGATCAGTGACCTGAACAAAATACTGGCTGTGCGTTCCTCTGACCTCCAGGCGGCCCATGAGATCGTCCTGTTAAGCGAGGTAGCGACAGAAGTGGCGCAGAGCCTGCAGCATCTGCTGACCCAGGCCAATGGCCGGATCGTGCTGGACCTGAAAGAAGATGACCTGCTCTGGGCCAACCGGGCTTTCGTCTACAGCATACTGCACAACCTGATTTCTAACGCGATTAAGTACAAATCTTCGCACCGGGACTTACTTATAGAGGTAAATAGCGTAAGGAAAGATAACAGCCTGCAATTACGTGTAACAGACAATGGCAGCGGAATGGACCTGGACCTGGTGCGGCCGCATCTGTTCCAGCTCTACAAGCGCTTCCATACAGGGCCGGATGGTAAGGGCATCGGGCTATACCTGGTGAAAATGCAAATGAACGCTATTGGAGGCAAGATAGAGGTAGAAAGTAGGCCAGAAGCAGGCACCACTTTTACATTACAGTTTGAGCTCCCAGCCTATGGCCCGCAAGGTTTACATAATTGATGATGATGACATCAGCATATACCTGACATCCCTGGTACTGGAGGATGCAGGCTTTGCCGACGAGATTCATACCTATAGCTCTGCAGATGATGCTCTGGCTGCTCTGTCCTTTACTGACACTGCTCCCCTGCCGGATGTAATCCTGCTCGACCTGAACATGCCTGTCAAAAGCGGCTGGGATTTTCTGGAGGTGCTGCGCCCCTATGAAGAAAAGCTCAAAGGAAAACTGGATGTGTTCATCCTCACCTCTTCCATCGCTGCCAGCGACAAGAATCTTTCCCGTAATTACCCGCTTGTGCGCGGCTTCCTGCACAAGCCGCTCGACGAAGAAAGTCTGAACTACATGAAGCAGACGCGCAACAGCCGTGTCTAATCAGCATAGAGCGGCAGCCTGATCACAAAGCGGGCGCCCTCATGCTCGCGGCTGTGCACACTGATGTGGCCACCATGCAGCCGCACCAGCTCATATACAATGGAAAGCCCCAGCCCACGCGACTTCTCCCCGTTCAGTCCCGACCTCCCGACATTCGCCTTGCGCTCAAATAGTTTCGCATGCAGGTTCTCAGGTATACCGATGCCTGTATCGCTGTGCTCGATCACGACTTCATCCCCCTCCTGGTAGGCACTTATCGTGATGTTGCCCGTGCTTGGGGTGAACTTGATGGAATTAGAGATCAGGTTGTTCAGCACCTGGGATATTTTGATCTGGTCCAGGTCCAGCACGAGCGGTTCCTGCGGCAGATCCAGCACCAGCGTCTGCTGTACAATCTGCCCTTTCTGGTAGAACTCGGCCATGCTGCTGATCAGCTTATTCAGGTCGACGCGTGTTCTGGTCACGGAATTTCCGGCGACACCAGATGCTCCTCGCTGAGCAGGTCGCGGATCAGATCTGTGCACTGAATGCAGGCATTTTCAATAATGGTGGTGTATTGCACTACTTCCTCCAGCCGGTTATCCTGCGTGTCTTTGCGCAGCAGGGCAGCTACACTCTGGACAATTGCCAATGGCCCGTGCAGGTCATGCATTACCATTTCGAGCGCACTGTCCTTGCGACGCCCGAACTCGGCGAGGTAGTTGATAAATTCCTGCTGACGACTGGTATCCTCGGCCATACCTGCCACAGCCACTATTTTCTGCGCTGCATCACGAATGGGGTAAACACTGCAGCGCATGTGACGCAGCCTGTTATTTCGCATCATGCGTATGGTTTTCTCAACAGGTTCTCCCCGCAGTAACTTGTGCCAGCAGTCAACCACGACGGCGCGATCTTCTTCGGGCACGGTATCGAGCAGGAGTTGGGGTTGCCGCTGAAGCCGCTCCTGCTCCGGTTCCCATAAATCGCGAAAAGCACTTGAAAGGAAACTGAATTTATTCTGTGCCAGATCAAACTGAAACATAATTTTGTTACTCTGTCTGCTGATCTGGTTTATTGTACTGAGATTGTCCATTGTGTAAGGCGGTAAGTAGCGTCGCTATACATACGGCACGTCGCTTTACACGTTATATTCGTACCATGGAACGTCAGTACACTGCCACCAGGCCACAAAAAAGGATGCGCTACTCCCTGGTTTATCTGCTTATGCTTCTGCCGGTACTCTGCTGCCCGGCAAAACTGGCTGCGCAGCATAAGGATGTGCAGCAAAACGAGCAGTTCTGGTTTGGCTACATGACCTCGACCCGTGTTTCAGAGCGGTTTTCCATCTGGAATGACTTTCATTATATACCGGAGGGTTTTGGCGTGGTGCGAACCGGCCTGACTACACACTTTCCAAACCGCATTGATGTAACCGCAGGCTATGCCCATGTGTGGCTTCCGGTGGGTGGTGAGCTCAGGCGACGGGAGCACCGTCCCTGGGCGCAGGTCGTCATCCCGACCCCACTTGGCGGCAATTTTGCCTGCAGCACCGGCTACGCTGGGATTTGCGCTATCGCCAGCGTACAGCAGCCGGTGAAATAACGGACGGCTATACCTTTAACCATCGCGTCCGCATCCAGACCGTGCTGCGGCGCAACTTCCCTGCACTTACGTTGGGGGGTGTACTGCCCAGCCTTGTTGTATCCAACGAACTACTGATGAACCTGGGAGAAGAAGCCACCGCCCCTTTTGACCAAAACCGCATCTCGCTGATGGCTGCCGCCCGGCACAAAGGGCTGATGCTGCAGGCGGGCTATATGAACCGCTATGTGCAGGCAGCCACACCGGGCCGCTTTACCAGTAATCATACCCTGGTGGTGTGGCTGTTTCACACCATAGACTGGCGCAGGCAGGATACACAGCCCTAAAGTATTGAAAGGGCTGGCCCTGATCAGAAGGTAAAAATGAGGGTAGCCCGGTTAAAGGCATAGCCAAGGCGGATGTCTGGCTGGGGTTTGCTGGCATAGCGTAGCCCTTCGTTGTATACATAGATTGCCCAGTGCTCCCGCTTCATTCTGGCACCGGCAAAAGGTATACTGAAGGTCAGCAGGCTCGCCCCCGCACCGGAAATCAACCAGTTGGGCTGGTTGCCGGACAGCTGCCTGCTCATCGGGTACGTGATCAGGAGCCCGCCGGCATAGGAAAGCACAGAAGCCGGAAGTGAGTTGCGGTTGCCTTTCTGAAGCTCTTGTCTTGCCTCCGGATGTTGATCCAAAATGTGCAAAAGCTGTTTTTTACTGATTTGTCTGCCATGCTGATAGTAAGCAAATCCAAGGCCTTTTTTCTGTACAATTATTTCACCGTCGCCTTGCGCCAGGGAGCAATTATACATACTACTCAAAATAAGCAGTACCATTAGTAAGTAAGTTTTCATAAGTATAAGGTGAGATTCAGGAACAAAATAGCAAAATGACACTTTATCTCAAAGTGCAATTTCCATATACGCATATCTTTGGATTAAAGTATAGATCCATCACACTTCACACCCACTGAAACTCAATACAGTACACCTGAATCAACACAAAAAAAGCAGCAAACCCATGGCTTGCTGCTTCGACTTAGAATAACACTTTATTATTATAGGCAGGTTTCCAGGCTAGCTTCCCAGCTGCGCTTCCAGCTCTTCGGCTTCCAGCATCAGGCTCTCCCACTTCTGGTTTACAGCATCCAGCTCCTTTTGCACCGATTCAAACTTCTGGGATGTTTCCTGTAGCACATTCGGGTTACCGTATACCTTTGGGTCAGCCAGCTCGGTTTCGAATTTAGCCAGCTCCTGCTCCAGTATCTGCACCTGTTTCTCTACCTCGCTTATCTGGCGCTTTACCTGCTTCAACTGGTTGTTCAGGGCATTGAATTCGCTGTTGTCGCGCTTCGGCTTTGGCTCGTCTTTTTTAGGGGCCGGCGCTGCAGCAGCATCGCGTTTAGTTTCTTTCTCGCGCTTSTMCAGCTACCGTACGTCTGAGCATCAT
>NZ_AKIS01000229.1:0-5951 GCF_000277005.1 Pontibacter sp. BAB1700
TCTGATAAGATGGCCAGCGATTTTATCTCGCCCAGCCGCTCTACATGGAGTTGGTAATACCGGATCAGGATGGAAAGCATTTCGCGACGCACCTTACCGTTCGGTATAGCCGCCTGCGCTGGCGTATGCAGCAGCTGATCAAAAAGTTGCTCGTAAGCCTGCAACGCCAGCACGGGAGGGGCATCGGTCAACGACTGTGCATTGGGAGAGAAAGCCACCTGCTCTACAATCTCCGTCCCGCTGCTCGGCCCAAAACCCAGGTGATGGCTCAGGTGCAGCAGAAAGACCAGGTGAAAGTTCTCAAAATGATCCTGCAGTTCATCAAACTCGATGATGGCGTTGAAAAGAAAGTGAAACAGCGCCGGATTCTCCTCCTCCTCTTTAATAGTGCGTGACACCATTTCGGACAGAAACAACAGGATACTGCTCTTGCGGATATCGAAAGGTATGGTCGCGTATGGATAAGCGCTCCTATACTCGGAGATGCGCGTCAAGCCGCCTTTTTGGGAGGTATAGACCACCATATCCAGCAGCGTGAAGGGCTGAAACAGGGCAATGCGGGAGCCTGTGCCCTTCTTGCGCACGCTGTTCACGATATACGACTGCACACCCAGTTGCTCGGTATATACCTTGGCGATGATCGACGACTCGCGAAACTTGATATAGTTGAGTACGATGCCTCTTGTCTTGACTAACATTTACTCCAGTACGGCTATTTTAGTGATACAGGTTTGACGGGCCTCCCGGTCAGCGGCGAAGACCAGGTATACACCGGCTTTGACACGCTTGCCGTTGTACCCGCGGGCATCCCAGGTGAGGGTTCCGCCAGTAGCTTTTGCTTTGTACACCAGTGTGCCGTTGATGTCGGTGATGCGCACATCAGCATTGTTCGGCAATCCGGATACGCCAATCAGACCGGTATAATCAGGCCGCACCGGATTCGGGTATACCTGAGCGCATTCAGGCTTTCCTTCCGTGATTGTGGCACCCGAGCGATACGAAGCGACCCCTTGGTCTGTCACCACAAACACTTCGCCTGAGCGGTGTTCAATAGCCACTGATAATACTTTGTTAGAGGGTAATGGACTGTTCAGGGCTGTAAAGTGCTGCAGCAACTGATCTCCATCCGGGCTAAAAAGCCAGAGTCCGTTGTCAGTTGCCATCCACTTGCGGTTAGCGCCGTCCACGGCTATGTCACGGACCAGCTGCCCTCCCAGTAACGGACGCCCCTCAATAATCGGAATGCGTGCATCGTATGGCTGACCAGAAAACACAGCGGCTGTGCTGTAAAATACACCCACACCAGCGGCTGTCCCAACCCACATATCGCCATTTCTATCTTTAGTGATGCCGTATACGGCACCACTTGGCAGGTTGCCATTGCTTGTTCCGGCTCTGAGCTCCCGTACCTGCTGTCTTGCCTCGTCGTATACCACCAAGCCAGTGCGCACATTACTTTCCCTACTAATGCTCAACCACTTGTAACCATTGTCATCTATCGCCAGTCGCTCCAGGCTGCTGTTATCGGCTATACCTGGCAGGCTGAACCCCTGCCACTCCCCGTCAGGACGCAGCACATGCAAGCCCGGTGCACCGGCTACCTGGTGGCGGTTCACCACCCATACCTGCCCGGCAGCATCTACGGCCACATCGGT
Source organism: Pontibacter sp. BAB1700 (assembly GCF_000277005.1). Lineage (NCBI taxonomy): Bacteria > Pseudomonadati > Bacteroidota > Cytophagia > Cytophagales > Hymenobacteraceae > Pontibacter > Pontibacter sp. BAB1700. The sequence continues at coordinate 1,656 of NZ_AKIS01000229.1, forward strand.
CAAGCGTACATGCTCGGTACGGTCGGTAGTTGGCTGAGTGCTGAGTAGCGTACTATTAGTACCATTGTACAGCAGCGGTTGCTCCTCTCCTTTCCAGACCAGCAAGCCATTCCCGTAGGTAGCCATGTATACCTGACCCGTCACCGGATTGTAAGTAGCATCCACAAAATCCCGGAGCGGCGTGCCACCTGCCGGCGACAAAGCAGGGCTGTTGTTATACCATTGTCCGTCCTGGTAGCCGTAGTAGCCGTCGGTGCGGTTAAGCGGCTGGTAGTTTTCGTTGTATCCTCCGCTGAGCACATACACTACGCCATTACCGGCAGCTACCCGAAAACTGTTGCTGGATGCAGGCCCGGGCGGGATAAAGGATTTTGGCTCACTCTCAAGTCCCCAGGCGATCAGGCCGCTGCGTCTGTCTGCTATCCAGGTCGTGCCGTCAGCATCCTGCACAGCCATGCGCGGCGCCTGCATGCCTGAGTGCTGCAACATGGAAGCTGCACTACGGTTGTCGACCAGCAAAACACCTGTTCTGTAACCCCTAGCAGGTTATTGGTAGAAGCCTGTAAGTGTATAATGGTACCAACCTCAGGTATAGGCACTGACTCCAGAGTGCCTTGCCGGAGTATCCCAAGTCCGTGACCTGCCACTGCCAGGTATACCTGATCCTGAAAAGAGGCCATGGCAGTTAGGTTGGCATTTTGTGGAAGGCCAGTAGATACTGCCTGCCAACTGCGGAAATCTTTAAGATTGCTTGTCAGACGATTGGCACGCCATACCTGCCGGTCCGTCATCAGGTATAGCCAATCGCCTTGCACAGCACTTACCTTTATGGCCATGCGTTCGCCATTAGGCCCCAGGTTGGTATAAGTGTCTCTAATCTCCTGCCGGGCCAGGTCAACCACCACTACGCCAAAAGCAGTGGAGAGGTAGGCTGTCTTCTGATGGATGTGAATATGATGAATGGTTTTGTCCCCGTCGATGGCTATCCGGAGCAGAGCCGATAAATTGACAATGCGGTTCTCCTGTAGCAGGTCGATGTTGGCGTTGGCGTAGGCGATAACAAGTGTAGCTGTTTCCGGATCGTAGCCAATGGTGTTGATGCGCTGCTCACTCAGTCCGTCGATACGGGTAATGGGCTGCACATTCCGGTACTCCTTGTCATAATAAAAAAGGCCCTGATCAGCTGCCAGGTATACGCGGTCACCGGCATCGGCCACGGCCCTGCCTTGGGTATAGGGTACGTGAAGCTGCCACTGCCCTATACCTACCGGACTCTGTGCCTGCACCATTGCTGGCAGCCAAAGCAGCACTACAGACAGGTATAGCAGACGCAAAAGCAGCTTCGGCACAGGTATAAATTTAGGTATGGGTCTCGCTTAGTTTATCAGGAATCATATGCAACACACTGCGGCCTCGGCCACATGTATAGCACTACCAATTTATTTCTTCTGTTTGATTCCCTCCTGGAAACAGTGGCGGCAGCGGGCTTCGTAGGATTCCGTTTCACCCAGCAGCACCTGCTGCTCTGATAAAGCATTGCGGAAAGAGTAAGTCGCAATATCACCGCACTGCACACAGATGGCATGTACTTTAGTCACATACTCGGCCACCGCCATCAAAGCCGGCATCGGTCCAAAGGGTTTGCCCAGGTAGTCCATGTCCAGGCCGGCGGCGATCACACGCACGCCACTGTTGGCCAGCTTCACGCATACCTCAGCCAGGCCGTCGTCAAAGAACTGTGCTTCGTCTATACCTACCACATCGCAGCTGCCGCCCAGCAGCAGCATGTCCTGCGCAAAGTCTATCGGTGTAGAGCGTATGGCATTGGCGTTGTGCGACACCACATCCTCTTCATGATAGCGCTTGTCGATGGTCGGCTTGAATATCTCCACCTTCTGCTTGGCGATCTTGGCCCTGTTCAGTCGCCGGATCAGCTCCTCGGTCTTCCCCGAAAACATCGATCCGCAGATCACCTCTATCCACCCTCTTCTGATTGCGTGGTTTTCGTTACCTACGCGCGGTTCTATAAACATGTACTATTTCGTAATGGCTGATTGGCTAGTTGCTATACTTCATGTGCGGGAGCATGGTCTGCCGGGGCACGCGGCCCTGGGCATCTCCGCTTACTAATGTACACTGGCAGGTTAGTCTTTCGTTAGCTTGTAGGCGGCCTCTTTCACGGTAGCGCTGCTCGCTGTCAGTGAGCGGCCCGAAGTGCTCCAGCCCCTCCTGCACAATGATGCGGCAGGTGGTGCAGCGCCCCTTGGCTCCGCAGGCGTGCATCCAGTCGATGCCTCGGCTTGTATGGCCTGCAGCAGTGTTTGGCCGGGTGCCACTTTTACCTGCCGATCGAACAGGTTTTGCACCGTTAAGTTTGGCATATTATTTATTAACTTTACGAAAGAAAGGTATACCAATGGAAGACAAATATAATCAATTAAGGCTTGAACGTTACAGCAAAGAACTGGCAAATGTACTTTGTGACCGTCACTTTGCTGCGCACGACACGATTAACGGACCCCAACTAATTGGCTTTACGCCCATTAAACAGGTCAATTTGTTTGTAATAAAAGAGCTCCTGCTCAAGTGGCACCACGAAATGGCCAACTTGCGCAGCCCCTACTTTGACTATGAGCATGAAGAGGTAAAGGAAGCGCTGCTCAACTTTATGAATGTGCTCTCGCGCAAAATCCTGATCAAGCGCGATGCTTTTGAGCCGCTCCTTCAGAAGGCGATCTACGACACATTCCTGCTCAAGCTGGCACCAGTAGCCACTTTCGAAGAGAAATTCCTGCGCATTCAGGAAGACATCACGCTGCCCAAACTGCAGGAGAACCTGAAGTACATTGACCTGGACAAACAACTGTTTACAGGCTTTATAGGCACGCTCTCCCCTTCCAACCGCGACCGCGATTATATCCTGAGCCGCTTCAGGCTATACCTGAACGCTAACCGTGATGGCATTGCGCCGCTGTCAGAAGTACTGGAAGCATTCAACAGCCTACTGCCAATTACAGAAGAAGAGATCAGACAGGAGCAGATCTCGCCTTTGGCTGCTTATGCTGCTTCGCTGGCCAAGCCTACGCCGGCCGCTCCTGTGGAGGAAAAGGATGTGGTAGCGCTATCCATATGGCACAACGAGAAGCCTCTGCACCTGTGGCTACACCTGCTCCCGCGCCGGTAGCAGCTGCACCCAGACCTGCCGCCATCTCAGACAATAACCTAAACGAGCGCTTTAAGGCGGAGCGTCCGACTATGAACGAGAAATTCAGTAAGCCTGCTTCCGCTTCTATTGGCGATTCGCTGAGCAACCGTAAGATTGAGTCGCTTAAAAACTCTATCTCGATCAACCAGCGTTTCAGCTTCATCAACGAGCTGTTCGACGGCGACAACATGACCTACTACAACACCATCCAGCAGCTAGACCAGTTCAGAACTCCGGAAGAGGCGATGCACTTTGTCACCCATGACCTGGCCCGCAAATATGACTGGAGCAAGAAGCAGGACAGCGTAAACAAACTGCTCCGCCTGATCGAACGCAAGTTCTCCTAAGCACAGGCAGTCGACATTACAGAGAAGACCTCTCCTTCGGGAGCAGGTCTTTTTTTATGCCTATCCGCTTTAATCTCAATTCAATATCCCGTCACATTTTTTTCAACAGCAAAATAATTCAATACAGGTGTGCCCTGAGGCATTGCAAAAACGAATACGAAACATTATTTATGCATTTTCTTTGGGAGCTTAAATCAGATGCTGCCCTGCTTTTATGTATCTGTTCGGAAAGAAAACAGTATACTTTATGCAACACCCAAAGAACAACTGTGCGTACTAACAATTCAAAATAACCTTATTATCAGCCATGAGAGACGATTTCGATTACGATGAAGACTTAGATTACAGCTTCGATGATGAAGAGGAGGATGATGACTTCGGGATGACCTTCGAAGAGGATTTGTACCTGATGATACGGGAGAAGCTCCGCGACACCATACAGGAGTTCAAGGGCGAACACCCTAGCCTGAAAAAGCTGGAAACGCATGTAAGCAGTTTTAAAGTAAATGCCAAAAATACGGACGACTCTAAGTTCTATCCGCTGGCAGCTAAATTACTGCTTGAGCACATAAAACCGTTGACACAGGATTCAGAAGAAATTTTGGAAATTTACGAGAATATGCAGACTGATATTGGTCGCTTCAAGAACCAGCGTGCGCATGGACACGAAGGAGAATTTTACCTAACTGCCTAGAAATAACCCGAAAGCACTTATAGAAGAAGCCGCTCTAAACGTTTAGGGCG
>NZ_AKIS01000230.1:0-2035 GCF_000277005.1 Pontibacter sp. BAB1700
TCAAAAGTTTGGCCCTGTTGCTGTAAGGACTTACGCCAGTACACCAACAGGGCCAGTAAATTGAAATATAGAGATGACACAGTTTAGATTACACTCCCCTTCAAATAAGTGAAGGGAAAGCGCCTACACCTCATTTTCTCGAGCACAATAATCACATATTCTATAAAAACTCCTGAAGGCTTCTTCCCTATCAATTATCACACTACTAATTGAAAAAATAAATTTTTCTTGACACTTGCCGATCATGTTCCTTCATTAACCAAGGGCAGTCATTCGTTAACGTTTCCTGCAGGATTTCTTCATTATCGTAAATCAGTGCGTGATGTTTCCAAAACCAAAGGGACAAAAGGTTGGCATTTTTACTCCAAGGCTCTGGCTGGGCTAATTCCCCGATAAACGCAGTGATTATCACATAGCCCCCTGTGGCTGTCCTCTTTAAGACGATGAAAGTATTACTGCAGGCAACAGGTTGACGATTCATCACAAACTTGGTATGTCCTGCACGCCCTCTCCTGACAGCATATACAGTATTATCTTCCTTTTCAACCTTCACAAGGGTATTTTCCCCGATTATCCTGTTGAAGCCAACTTGCGCCTCAAAGAACTCCTTGTCACCACACTCTACCTTACCGACTATTTCAGCTAGCAGTGGCGTAACTCTTGCGTGCAGGTGGCTGTTTATCCTATCATAAACAACCTTCCCATCTTTAGACCTAAATACCTTACGGACGTTATATGCCTCTGATTTGCCGTAGTGTGTTTCAGAGGGCCTAATGTGAAAGCAGACTTCATCACCACAAACAATACCTGCGCATCGCAGTGCACTTGCAGAAATAAAGACATCGTCCACTTCATCATGCACAATGAATCCATATCCTTTCACTGGGTGTTGGGACCTTACTTCACCTATAAAATCTCGATTTAAAACTCTCTCCATATAACAGTCTATATTAAGCTTCTTCTACTTTATCTGAAAAATATCTTTCTATCACCTTTACTTTATTGTGCCTCTCGCACCATTCGTACGCCTCATCCGGTGTCAGTGCGATGATTTCACTACTACCCCAGCTTTGATTTTCAGAATATTTGGCGTAATGGCTCAAAGGCCCTCCTTCGCCATATAGGAACCATGCGCCCTTTTTTGTAATGTACAGCTCTTCTAATTCTCTTCTGAAATCATTTGCACTCAAATTGTTCCAATAGCTTGCCACCTCAGTTGCTGTTTCTGTATCGTACAGCTTTCCATTAATAATCTTTTGCATTTTCGTTTTATATTTATGGTTAATTTATCCTATTATGCCGCCATCGATAGTTTCCGAGCTTGCCTAGAGTAGCCGGACTTCTTGTAGGGACGGATTTGCACTATTTTCCCGCTTGCGCATTTGCGAATGTGTCCTTTCACAGAGAACTTCTCCCCTTTTATGTAACTCGTATAGTATGAGGCGTCAATCACATTAATTGGGTATTTGAAATCTGTTTTGACAGTTCCCAGCGAGGTTTGGCAGGTACGGCTTCGCTTCGTAGAGATGACTTTTTCCTGTAGCTCCACATATTTTCTAAATGAAAGGAATATGTGCATGAAGCAAAGGTCATCAACAGGGGAAGTGCCAGTACGCCCCCTTTTCAGTGATGCACTATGAATCAGCTCCACAACTACTCCTTTTATCTTGCCCTTGCTGTAAGTGATAAGCCTGTTTCCACAGTACAAGAAAAGGTCGATTTCGGCAAACTCACCCATCATCTTCACTTTATATAGCAGACTTGCATCACTTACAAGAAGTATTCCTTGTGTATCATAAAGCTCCTTCCCTATAAACTCTGCATCAGGCGACATCGCATCACTTAAGGTTGACCTGCAGAGGTAATCTACTGTTGGCTTCCTCGCAACGATGGACCTTGCTAACTGGAGGTAAGGGGCAAAGTTGCTTAGTTCTTCTGGCTCGACCGGCCAATCCAGCTTACCTTTCTGCACCTGGTCAATAATAGGGTACTTTTCTTTTTTAATCCTCATATCTAATTATTGTTTTTATATATT
>NZ_AKIS01000231.1:0-6785 GCF_000277005.1 Pontibacter sp. BAB1700
CGTGCCTATACCTGCAGCGGCCAGGTACTGCGCAGCCGGACAACCCAGTCCGCCAGCCCCCACCACCAGCACACGTGTCTGCTGCAAGTGCTTCTGGCTCGCCTCCCCGAAACCCGGCAAGGCGATCTGGCAACTGTAGCGTAACAAATCGGAAGCTTGCATTAGTAAGTGGTTTTATCTTGAAGCAACAGCTGTACCTGCTCCAGTTCCTCCGGCGTGTTCACGTTAAGCAGGGCATCCGCATTCGCAGATTCTATCAGATGAATCTCGCAATTGCGCAGCACCTTGCGCGGACAGGTATAGCCCTGCGCCAGAAATGAAAGCAGTACCTGATAACTCTTCGGCTCCCAAATCGCGATCAGTGGTTCCGGAAATCCGTCCTGCGGACTGGCGTATGTGGTGGCATTGGCGGAGGTATTTCTATGCTCCACGAGGTGCTTCAACGTAGCTGGGTCGAGCAGCGGCAAGTCGCACGCCACAACCAGCCAGGCGGCATCCGGGTCTTTGCGGAAAGCTGATAGAATAGCACCGTAAGGTCCCAAGCCGATGAAGGTGTCGGTCAATGTGCTGTAATTGACATCCAGCTCCGCCTGCTGCTCAGTACGACAGGAGATGTATACCTGCTCACACAACTCGCCCAGCAGATCGGCCATGTGATAGCGCTGCTCTTTTCCGTGCCAAGCCATCGCACCTTTGTCCTGGCCCATGCGCAGACTCTTTCCACCGGCCAGCACCAGGCCGTTCAGCTTTGGCTTGGCTTGTAGCATCTGCTCTTGAAAGAAGGAGACAACCTTGCCGGTTTCGCTTAGCTGCAGCACAGGTATAGTCTGCCAGTCAGGTATAGCCTCCTGCAGAAAATCGTATACCTCCTCCATCCCATCGGCCAACAAAAACAGCACGATATTGGTCAGCTGCGGCAGTCTTTTCTGCAGCGACGATTTTTTGGCTTCATCGATGATCACCACCTGCGCCTTGGCCTGTTCGTGGTTGCCGTTCACCAGCACCAGGTCGGTGTCCTGGAACAGCTGCCGGAACTGAAACGCATTCAGCTCACGCTTCATGTCGAACTGGTGGTAATGGATCTGGTCGGTATACTCTGCTACAGCGCCAGAAGCCAAACGTCCAGGCAACACCGCCCCTTCATCGGCATTGGCGTGGTGTGCGTCCACATAGGCGCATTTGTAGTCGGCCGACAAACCCTTGATCAGATCATCCGCCAGTGCCTTGATCTTGCCGCAGGGTGCGCCCACGATGGCCCATTCGTTGCGCCCGAAGTTGCCGTAAGCCGGACGAGCGATCTTACTGTGTTTGCTATGCTCTTTTGAAGTCACGCTTTCCTCCTGTCTTTTCAATCAGCTTCGTTTCCTTAATTACAATGTCGTGGCTCAGCGCCTTGCACATGTCATACACAGTGAGCGCCGCCACCGAGGCCCCCACCAGCGCCTCCATCTCTATACCTGTTTTGGCGGTGATGCTGGCTGTGCAGTCGATCACCACCTCCTGCTGTTCGTTGAGTTGAATGGTGATGTTGCAATTGTCCATACCGATCGGGTGACAAAGCGGGATCAGTTCACCCGTTTTCTTAGCCGCCATGATACCGGCGATGATCGCGGTCTGAAACACCGATCCTTTTTTGGTCTGAATATCGTCAGCCGCGAACTTCTCCAGTACCTCCGGCGGCAGCGACACAATGCTGCGTGCCGTGGCGGTACGATGCGTGGCCTGCTTGCCGCCCACGTCTACCATCGTTGCCTGGCCTTTATCGTTCAAGTGTGAAAAATCAGTCATGGTTTTGGTTTGTAAAAGTTTTATTCCCTCGCTCGCGTCCCGCGAGCGAGGGCGAAGTGTAATCCTACCTCCTTAAACGGCCACACCCGGTACACCTCCCCTTTCTGAAACGCACTCCCTTCCGCCGGAAGCTCTAAAAAAGCATCAGCTTCGACCAGATTCGAAAAGTCACCGGAGCCGTTGCCTTCGAGCGGCGTGGCCAGTAATTGACCTTGCTCGCTGATGTTTAGCTTTACTTGCAGAAAATACTGCAGGGGCGGCTGAAAAGAAAAATCAGAGTTCAAAACGGCATACATACCTGCCTGTCTGGCTATACCTAAACAAGCCTGCAACCAGGGCATAAAATAGCGATGCAGGCACATGAAGGTAGAACCGGGTTACCCGGCAGGGCGAAAACTACAGCACCTCCTGCATGCACCCCAAACCAAAAAGGCTTGCCCGGTCGCTGCTGCACTTTATGAAACAACTTCTCCACGGCCAGCTCTTCCAGCACCTGCGGGACATAGTCGAATTTTCCCATCGAGATGCCGCCGCTCAGTATCAACACATCGTAGCGTTCCAAGCAATCCTGTAGTCGTGCTTTCAGTTGACTTTGATCATCTGCTATATGCAAGAGATCAGCCTGAAGACCGTATTTTTCCAGAGCAGCTTTCACCATGTAACTGTTCGAGCGTCTGATTTGGTAGGGCGAAGGGTTTTGATTCACGTCCACCAGTTCGTCGCCTGTCGAAATCACCACCGTGCGGGGCAGCTTTTTGACAGTAAGCTGCGTTGCCCCCACCGCTGCGGCCATCCCTACCAAAGCAACGTTCACCGTTTGGTTGGCTGTGGCTACTACCTCTCCTTGCTTCCGGTCCTTGCCTTGGGTATGGATGCTCTGCCCTTGCTGCAGCGCGTCGACTTTAACTGTGGCCTGCCCGTCCTGCATTTCCAGATCTTCGTAGCGAATCACAGTATCGACTGAGAGAGGCAATGCCGCGCCGGTCATGATCTCCACGCACTCGTCGGGCGAGGAAATCTCAATTGGACTGTCCCCTGCCGCCTGTGTGCCTTTGATGCGGAAAGTGCGGGTGCCTGTTGCAAAGTCTTCGTAGCGGATGGCAATGCCGTCCATGGCGACCCGGTTGAAGGGTGGCAGGTCGCGGTCGGTGCGCAGGTCCTCCGCCAGCACCCGGCCCAGCGTCTTTTCGAAAGGCAGTTGCTCGGTGCCAAAGTCTCTGACCTGGGCCTGTATGATGGCTTCCGCTTCTTGAACTGAAATCATGTTTGTGGTAGTTTAGATCAGCCTCCAATACTGGCCATGGAAGTATGCAGCGACTGGCTGTTTTTCTCAGCTTCCCAACCGTCTTTTTCTTTCAGACTGATGGCTTGGCTAAGTGCAAGCTGCAGTTGTTGCAACGGCATACCACTGCGCATCAGGTCCTTTACATTCAGCACGCTATCGCCGTAGAGACAGGTCTTAAGCTCGCCCTGCGGCGTGAGCCGGATGCGGTTGCAGGTACCGCAGAAAGAACGGGTATAAGCGGCAATAATCCCCACGCTGCCCTTGTGCCCCGGTATCTGGTAATTGTAGGAGGTGGAGTGCGGCGGATCGATCGTTTTTGTAATGGCCGGGTGCTGCTCTTTGATCTTCTCCAAAATGCGAAAATGATCCCAGGCGAGGGAGGTATAGTGACTTTCGCCACCGTTGAAAGGCATCTCTTCGATGAAACGCACACTTACCGGATGGCTTTTGGTGAGTTCTACCAGCGGCAGGATATCCTCGGTGTTTTTTCCTTCCATCACCACGGCATTGATCTTCACTTCGATCCCATGCTGCAGCAAAGCTTCCAGTGTTTCGAGCACGGAAGGTAATACATCGCGACGGGTAATGGCGAAGAATCGGTTCGGGTCGAGGGTGTCAAGACTGAGGTTGACGGAGTGTATACCTATTTTCTTGAGCTCCGGCACAAAAGGGGCCGTGAGCACTCCGTTAGTGGTCAGCGTCAGCTGCTGTAGCCCCTGCAATTGGGAGAGTTTCGACAGGAAAGGCATGAAATCTTTGCGCACAAAAGGCTCACCTCCCGTAATTCGGATCTTCTCAATTCCCATGCGCAGCATCACCTGACTGATGTGGAGCATCTCCTCATAGCTCATCAGCTCGCTCCGCGAAAGCCAGTCCAGCCCCTGCTCCGGCATGCAGTAAAAGCAACGCAGATTGCACCTGTCGGTCACCGCCAGTCGCAAATAGTTAATCTTCCTTCCGTGTCTGTCTACCAACATGCTTAACTGTACTATTTATTTGCTGCGGATGTTTGGTTATTCTCTCTATCAGGTCAAACCATCCCTGCCCTTTCAAAAGGGAGATATTTTATCTCCCTCGCTCGCGTCCCGCGAGTGTGAGCTATCGGGCGGACTCTGGCCGCTTTGGTTTGTGCCTACCGGCACACGTGGCGAGACGCCACTGGATAGCTCACACTCGCGGGACGCGAGCGAGGGGATAGATTATCTATATAACCTTCCCACCCTTCAACTCCGGCTGCTCCATGAACGGCTGGTTGCGGAGGCGTTTGCCGGTGGCTTTGAAGATGGCGTTTGCTACGGCGCCTCCGGTTGGTGGGAGCGCTGGTTCGCCCAAGCCGGTCGGATCGATGCCGTTGTTCACGAAATGCACGTCGATCTCAGGCACTTCTTTGAGGCGGATCAGGCGGTAGTTGTTGAAGTTCTTCTGCTCTACGGCGCCGTCCTTGAAGGAGAGTTTGCTGTACATGGCATGGCCCAGACCGTCCACGATACCGCCGCGCACCTGCTGGTAGGCACCGCTCAGGTTTACCACAATGCCACAGTCAGCAGCAGCGTATACCTTCTCTACTACCGGCACCGATTTCACTAGCTTCACCTCGGCCACCTGTGCTACATATGAGCGGTGTGAGAAGTAAACGCTGAAGCCCTGGTGCACGCCTTTCTTCTTGCCCCAGTTCGATTTCTCAGCAGCCAGTTCGATCACGCCACGCATGCGGTCGATGTCGTATTTGATCTCCCCTACCGGCGTTTTTTTCGCTTTATCCAATAGCTCGAGGTGGAACTGCACCGGGTCTTTTTTAGCTGCCTGCGCTACCTCATCGAGGAAAGCCTGCTCGGCGAAAGCCAGGAAGTTGGTGATCGGGGCACGCCACGGACCAGTCGTGATCGGTGATTTATGTTCTACTGAATCGATCAACAGGTTCTCTACGGCACCGGATGGGAAGTTGTCTTCTCGCGTTGGGTTGCCGGAGTTGATGCCCACACCACGCAGTTTGTAGCCGATCATGTTGCCTTTGGCATCCAGGGCCGCCTCAAAACGGTAGCGCACTGCCGGACGATAGGTACCGCCGGACATGTCATCTTCACGGCTCCAGATCACTTTCACGGGTGCTTTGATGATGCTCGAAAGCTCGGCAGCTTCCAGCACATAGTCTGCGCTGAGGCGACGACCGAAACCACCACCCAGGCGTGTCAGCTCCAGCGTGATCTTTTCGGGGGCAATATCGAGTAGTTTCGCCACCATGTCGCGGGCACGTTGTGGCGTTTGGGTAGGACCAGCCAGCTCTACGCCATCCGGACGCACATGCGCGAAGAAGTTCATCGGCTCCATCGGGCTGTGTGACAGGAACGGGCACTGGTACTCGCTCTTGATCACTTTGGCCGCATTCTTAAAGGCCGCCTCCACGTCACCGTCTTTGCGGCGCACTGTAGCATCCGGACTATTGAGTAGTTCCTTGAACAGACGATCGTGGTCGGCAGAGCTTTCCAAGGCCCCGTCTGGTTCGTAGGCAATCTTCAGCTCCTTACGGGCCTTCATCACCTGCCAGGTCGATTTGCCGACCACGGCCACATTGTTACCAAATGTGACTACGTCTACTATACCCGGCATCGCTTTGGCTTTGGCAGCATCTACCGATTTCAGCTTCATGCCAAAAGCTTCCGGACGCTGGATCACGGCGAAGAGCATTCCCTCTTTGTACACATCCAGCCCATAAAGCGGCTTGCCGGTGATCATTTCGTGGTTGTCGACGTTGCGAACGGCCGTGCCAATCAGTTTGAAGTCTTTGTTGTCCTTCAGCTTCACGTCCGTTGGCACTGGCAATTTGGAGGCTTCGATGGCCAGTTCACCATAGCTCAGTTTACGATCGCTGGTAGCGTGTACTACCATGCCGTTTTCTGTGCTGAGGGAGTTAGCCGATACGTTCCAGCGTTTGGCGGCCGCTTCCATCAACATCTGGCGGGCTGTAGCACCAGCTTTGCGCAGGCGTTCCCAGGAGTGCGGTACGGCACCACTGCCACCTGTTACCTGGCGCTCAAATTTGTTTGTATCCAGGGGAGCCTGCACCACTTTCACTTTGGTCCAGTCGGCATCCAGCTCCTCTGCCACGATCATCGGGAAAGAGGTCTTGATGTTCTGCCCCAGTTCCGGGTTCGGCGACAAAATAGTAATGATGTTTTCCGGGGAAATAGAGAGGTAGCTGTTGAAGTCGATGGCAGCTGCCGGCAGGTTCGATCCGTCGATCAGGCCCAGGCCCGAAGCAATAGAGCTGGTCGAGTTGAAACCCAAGACAAGACCGCCGCCCGCCACGGCGAACAGCTTCATGAAATTGCGTCTGCTTTCCTGTGTTAGTTCTGACATGGCTTATTTGAGTTTAGTGGCGGCTAATGCAACAGCTTCACGAATGCGGTGGTAGGTACCGCAACGGCAGATATTGCCGTTCATGGCATTGTCGATCTCCTCGGCAGTAGGCTTCTGGTTCTTATTCAGAAGTGCCGTAGCCGTCATGATCTGCCCGGCCTGGCAGTAGCCGCACTGGGCCACATCCACTTCGTCCCAGGCCAGCTGCACCGGATGGTCGCCGGCCTCAGACAAGCCTTCAATCGTGGTGATCTTAGCGCTGGCAGCGGCAGAAACAGGGTACACGCAGGAGCGCATGGCGTTGCCGTTGACATGCACGGTGCAGGCGCCGCATTGTGCAATGCCGCAGCCATAC
>NZ_AKIS01000232.1:0-6883 GCF_000277005.1 Pontibacter sp. BAB1700
CGACTTCGATTCGGTGTCGCTGGAAACCTGCACCGGCAGGTACTTTTCACGCCGGCCGAAGTAGGGCAGAATAAAGCCCGTGTAGCCTGCGACAAATTGCAGCACCAGAATCCAGGTATAAAACTGGTACCTCACGAACTGAAAGTGACCTCGGCCAACGTGCTGGCGCTCCTGCAGGACTATGACGTGGTGCTCGACGGGACGGATAATTTCGATACGAAATACCTCCTCAACGATGCCTGTGTACTGGCCGGAAAGCCATTGGTGTATGGGGCCATTTACCAATTTGAGGGACAGGTGGCTGTGTGGAATGTACCGGTTGAAGCAGGCAAAAGAAGCCCGAACTACCGCGATGTTTTCCCTGAGGTGGATGCTTCGCAGGTGCCCAACTGTGCCGAAGGCGGCGTCATTCCGACACTGGCCGGTATGATCGGCTGTATGCAGGCAAACGAGGTGCTCAAACTGGTCACGGGTGCCGGCGAGCCGCTGGTGGGCAAACTCCTTTTGCTGGATGCCTTAACGATGCAAAGCCGCATCATTAAAGTCGGGAAAGTGTCAAATGTGACGATCGATATATTGCCGGAAACAGAGGAAGTGCCGCTTATCTCTGTGCCAGAACTAAAACAAGGTATAGCCAAGGGGCTTTACGAGTTAGTGGATGTAAGGCGCGACGAAGAGCGGAAAGCCTTTCACATCGGCGGAAAGCATGTGCCACTCGACAGGCTGGGAAAAGAGGTAGAACAGCTGCAGACAAATAAGCCACTGGTATTCTACTGTGCCTCAGGCAAGCGGAGCGGAGAGGCGGTGAAAAATATCCGGAAGCAGCTACCGGGCCTGCAGGTATACTCCCTTGAAGGCGGCATAAAAGCCTGGAAAGAACAACAGGTATAGCTAAGGATGGGCAGCCACCCATACCTCACCGTCCTCAAAAATCTCTTTTTTCCAGATGGGTACCGTCTGTTTAAGCGTGTCGATGATGTAGCGGCAGGCATCAAAAGCAGCATCCCGATGGGCAGCGGCCACGGCAATGATCACCGGCACTTCGCCCACCTGCAACACGCCGGTGCGGTGATGCAGCAGTATCTTTTCGATAGGCCATTTAGCCTGCGCTTCTTCCGCGATTTTCTGCATTTCCTTCAGGGCCATTTTGCCGTAGGCCTCAAACTCCAGTCGCAATACTGCCTTGCCTTTGGTGGCGTTGCGCACTGTGCCAATGAACACGTCAATGCCCCCGCACGTCGGCGACATGACCCAGTCGATGCAAGCCGAAATATTAAGCGGCTCTTCTGTCAGTTGTAGATCGATCATGCGCTTGGTGCTTAACCGCCGCTTACCGGTGGAATAATGGCCACTTCATCTTCGGGCGCCAGTTCCTGACCGGCCTCGGCATACTCATCGTTTACAGCGATCATAAAAGAAGACAGCTGCTTCAGGCGGGGGTATTGCATTTCCAGCGCCGTCCGTAGTGCCTCTACCGTCGCTTCTCCGGAGAGTTCTACCGCTGTGGACGAGCTGCCAAATATGTCTTTGGCAATGCCGAATGCCAGGACTTTTACTTTCATATTATCGGGAAAAGAAATACAGACAAAGGATAACAGACTTTTCTCAAGAGTTTAAATACACGCTAATACCTTGTCCCTCAATTAAACAAAGGCAGGTGATTGTAGAGCACTTCTATACCTGCCACAAAAATCAGTACGGCTGTCAGACGGCGGATCTCCAGCGGGTTGAACCGGACAATAGCCAGGCGTGAGCCTAGCTGTCCGCCAGCAAGCACGGCTATACCTAGCCAGAGTATACGGCTAAAATCGACAGTGGCCGGAAGCTGTGTCAGTTGACCCGCTATACCTGCTACAGAGTTCACGAGGATGAACAAACTGGCCGTGGCAGCAATGCGTTTCGCGGAGTCCCACCGGATCAGGTTGAGCAGGGGTGCCAGGAAAATGCCGCCTCCAATCCCCACCATACCCGACAGCAGGCCCAGACTGCCGCCCAACAGGCCATCGCGGGTATAGCGCGGTGGTGTCGCCACTGTTTTCTCTGTCCTCCCAGCTAAGTGATTTTGCATCCAAAGTAGTACCGCTGCCACCAGCAGACTACATCCCAACAAAACAAAAAACGTGTCCTGTTCCAGTCGCAGACTCGCCCCCAGAAAAGCCATGGGCACACTGACCAGCACCAACGGAATGATCTTTTTCCAGTCCACCTGCCGGTGCCGGATGAACAGCACTGTGCCACCCGTTACCACAACCACATTGCAAAGCAGGGCGATCAGCCGGATCTCCTGGAAAGCCAGCGGGTATAGTGCCAGCACGGCCAGGTAACTTGAACCGCCGCCAAAGCCCACCGAAGCATATACAAAGGCAATCACAAAAAAGAAGAACAGTAATTCCCAGTGTTGCATGTGGTTGGTAATTGAACATTATCTCCTCGCTTGCCTCTGGCGAATGTGCGCTATCCGGCGGACTCTAGCCGACATCCCAGTGACTGTCGGAACAAGTGGCGGGACGCCACTAGGATAGCTCACACTCGCGGGACGCGGGCGAGGGAGTAGCTGGAATTCTACTTCTTCCGTTCCGCTTTTACCTGGGCGGGTGATACTGGCTTGGCTTTGTTGCCCCAGCTGTTTTGGATGTAGTTGAGTACATCAGCCACTTCCTGATCAGACAGGGAGTCGTAGCCAGGCATGGCCATGTTGTAGGTGTCACCATTCACGGTAATTTCACCGCTCAGGCCGTGCAGCACCGTACGGATCGCCTGTTTCTGGTCTTTCATCAGGTAATCGGACTTGGCTAATGGCGGGAAAGTGGACGGTATCCCTTCGCCCTCCGCCATGTGGCAGCTCGCACAGTTGGCGGCGTATACCTGCTGGCCTCTTACCAGGCTTTCTTTCAGGGTGTCGTTCGGTTTGTCTGTAAAAGGTACGTTGCCGGGTGAATCTATTGACAATATACCGGTAGTCAGCAAAAGAGCTGAGAGTAAGCTTTTGATCATGTTTTTTCTGGTTAGAGCGACTAATATAAGCATTATTCACTTGCGGTGCATGAACTGTCGCAGGCAGTGTTAGGCATACAGTGAGCTCACAAGGTCCTGATACCTTTCCAGAATAACCCGTCGCTTGAGTTTGAGGGTTGGGGTGAGCTCCCCATTTTCGATGGACCACTCACCCGGTATAAGTGCGAACTTTTTGATCTGCTCTACCGGGTTGAACTCCAGGTTATACTGGTTCACAGCCTGTTTGATCAGTGTCCATACCTCTTTGTCTTCCAGCACCGCCAGGTTGCCCGGGTAAGACTTGCCCTGTGTTTCGTACCATTCCCGCAGCTTGTTGAAGGCTGGCACGATCAGGCTCCCACAAATTTCTGCATTTCGCCGACGACCATGATCTGCTCGATCCAGCCGCTCTCCACCATCTTGTTTTCGATCGGCTGCGGGGCTACATATTTGCCGCCGCTTGTCTTGAAAAGCTCTTTCTTCCGGTCGGTTATCTTCAGGAATTTTCCATCGATCAAAGTACCGATGTCGCCGGTATGCAGCCAGCCCTCGTGATCGATCACCTCCGCAGTCAGGTCAGGCCGTTTGTAATAGCCCATCATCACATTGGGGCCTTTGCAAAGGATCTCTCCGTCCGGTGCGATCTTCACTTCCACATTTTTGAGGAGCGGACCTACCGTACCGAACATGCGGTTTTCCTCGGAATAGCGATTGCCACTGATAATCGGGGAGGCCTCGGTGAGACCGTAACCTTCCTGTATGACGATGCCGGCGGCTGTGAAGATGCGGAGCAGTCGCACCTGGCAGGCGGCTGCTCCTGTTATAACCGACTTCACTTCGCCTCCTAGTGCCTGACGCCATTTGCTGAACACCAGCCGGTCGGCTATGGCCAGCTGCAGCCGGTAGGTCAACGGCATAGGCTTGTTGATCTCAAAACGCTCGGCCAGGTCGAGTGCCCAGAAAAAGATCTTCTTCTTGTTGCCCGTCAGCTCGGAGCCTTTGGCCACAATGCCTTCGTATACCTTCTCGAGCAGGCGCGGTACGGTCGTGAAAATAGTAGGTTTGACTTCCCGCAGGTTGCCGGCAATGGTTTCCATTCCTTCGGCATAGTAGATCGACACGCCGCAGTAGAAGTAGCAATAGGTGGCCATGCGTTCGAAAGCATGGTTGAGCGGCAGAAAACTGATGGCCTTTTTGCGGAACACGCCCACTTCTTCAATGATCAGGCACTGTCGAACACATTGCTCAGGATACTGAAGTGGGAGAGCATCACCCTTTGGGAGTGCCCGTAGTGCCGGAGGTGTACAGGATGGTGGCCAGGTCGTTTTCGTCTATGGCATCGCGTAGTACCTCCAGCTGTTGCAGGGTATGGGCAGCAGGCTCGGTCAGCAGCTCTTTCCAGGAGGGAGCATCCTCTACTGGTTTGAAGGTATAGATCGCCTGCAGTTCAGGCAGGGCATCCTGCATCCCTACTATCTTGCGATACAGCACTTCATTGCCGACAAAGATCATTTTGACGGCGGCATCGCGCAGGATAAACTCCAACTCACTGTTGCTGATAGTCGGGTAGATGGGGACCGAAATAGCACCGATCTGCTGGATGCCCATGTCCACCAGCATCCATTCCGGACAGTTCGGGCTGATAATGGCCACCTTGTCACGGCCTTCCGGGCTGCCGTCGTTTCTGCTGATACCGGCACTGAGCAGGGAGGCACTGATGCGGTTGACCAAGTCCTTTACTTCCTGGGTGCTGTAGGTGCGCCACTGGCCGTCTTCTTTTGAGGCCAGCATATCGTCAAGTGGAAACTGCTGCAACTGCCAGTCAATGCAGTCAAATAGGCGTGCAGGCCTGGCCTGCTGTGTGGTGTTCGTATTGTTTCTCAAAACGTGATACTTGTGTAGATGCCTATTAGCAATACTGCGAACAGGCTTTCTGTGTTGCTAATTTGGGCCAGGTCCTATTCCCACCACTTGCTGCGGGGTGTCTGGCGACCTAGTATGATCGATTGCCCGATGCGCGGCGTCATCATCATTATATTTTGAGCCTTGGCTGCTTTGGTCACTCGCTCGATCGGGTCGGTCCAGGAATGCAGGGCGAGTGCGAAGGCGCCCCAATGGATGGGCATCATCAGTTTTCCTTTCAGGTCGAGGTGTGCCTGCACGGTTTGCTCCGGCATCATGTGGATGCTGGACCAGAGCTCGTTGTACTGTCCGCACTCCAGCAGTGTAATATCGAAGGGCCCGTATTTCTCACCGATTTCTTTAAACCCATCGAAGTAACCCGTATCACCACTGAAGAAGATGCGGTCGTTTTTGCCCAGGATCACCCAGGAGGCCCAAAGGGTTTTCATGCGATCAGAGAAGCCGCGACCGGAGAAATGGCGGGCTGGGGTGGCGACAAACTTTATACCTGCCATCTCGGCCTCGTCCCACCAGTCCAGTTCCGTGATCCTTTCGGCGGGCACACCCCAGCGCTCCAGGTGAGCACCCACGCCAAGTGCTACATAAAAGTGTCCGGTTTTATCGGCCAGTTGTTTGATGGAGCCATAATCCAGGTGGTCATAGTGATCATGCGAGATCAGGATGGCATCGATATAGGGCAGGTCTTCGATAGGTATAGGCAGCTCCTCGTTGAAGCGCTTGGGCCCCATAAAACTGATCGGGGAGGCCCGTTCGCCCAGCATCGGGTCTACGAGCAGCCGCTTGCCGTCCAGCTCGATCAGGAAAGCGGAGTGCCCGAACCAGGTGATGATGGTGGCTGTGTCCTGCACGCGCTCTAGTTGTGCAGGCGCTATTTTATCAACAGGCAGGTACCAGTCCGGCTCCTGGTTTTCAACCTCGTCGAAGAATCGTGAGCGAATCATCTTCACATAGCCTTTGAAGCCGATGTCCATGTTGGTCTCGACTGGGTTATGGAAGACACCATCGTGGTAGTGAGGAGAGGCCTGCATGGCCTGCAATCGCTTGCCTTTGGCCTCTGCGCCAAACTGAGGAGAGAGCTGCATGAAGCTGCAACCGGCCACACCGATAAGAAGCAAAAGAAAAAGGAAGGTATAGCTGATGATCCGTTTTAGCGTCATGGGGCAAAATTACGAATTCTTCTGATGCAGGAGGGGATTGCACAGCAAAAAGCCCTGCTTGCGTTCAGCCATTCAGGCTTTGCAAGCAAGGCTTTCATATGTATCCGGTAAAATCCGGTATGCCGTCTTAGTTAAAGGAAAGCTGCGTCACACCCAGGTGACCCAGGTGCGTTGCCAGGGCCATGAAGATAGACGAGATCACTACACCCAAGCTAATGGCCATGAATGCTTTCTTGCGCTCGATCTTGAAGATATTGGCTGCAATGGTACCCATATAAGCCCCGGTACCAGGAAGCGGTATCATCACAAATACCATCAGTCCCCAGAAACCATGCTTTTTCACGTTGTCGCCAGCGATCTTTTTAGCTCGCTTCGACAGAAAGATAACACCTTTTTTGTAGGCTTTGAATGGCCAGAACTTCTGACTAAATGTATCGATCAGCCACATGAACAGTGGAAACACCAGGGTGTTGGCCACCGTGCCGATCAGAAAAGCCAGTATAAAGTGAACATTGTTCAGAATGGCGTAAGGTATGCCTGCCCGCGCTTCACCGAAAGGGAGATACTCAGAAGAAAGGTATAAAGAAGCGTTTCAAACATATTGTTCTAAAAAAATAAGCTAAGCTACTATTTTAAAGTCTGCAAATATAACGTCAAAATCGGTGGTTATACATCAGAACATGCTACTGTCACTGAAAATATTTTATCCACCTCTATATCAGACGTTTCAGTTGAGTAACTAGTGCACCTGTAACAGCATCACTATCAATTTAATTCAACGTGTTTTAGTAGTTTTTTGATATAGTGAT
>NZ_AKIS01000233.1:0-7499 GCF_000277005.1 Pontibacter sp. BAB1700
ATCGGAAAGGAAGGCAACTCTTCACAGATCAGGGTTAGCCAAAAATGGTTGAAACAGCTCTATACCGGAGGGATGATAAAATAAAAGAGCGCAGCTGCCGGCTGCGCTCTCTCTATGGCTATTGATATTGGATATACAGTGGTTTCGGATCTAGCTTCAGGATCTCCTCCGGTGTCATCAGGCGGGAGTTGTTGCGGGTGTCATTCTTGTAGAATACCTTAAACCCTGTGAACTGCACCGGCTCCTTGGCGATGAAGCGACGATAGGTATCTCTTTTTAGCGCTGGTGGTCCCCAGCCGTCCATGTGCATGACCACTTGCACCTCTGGTCTTAGTTTGATATCCTGCGAGTTCTGGATCATGCGCTGCGTGAAGCGGTGCACGATGAGCAACTTAGGCGGCAGGTTATATTCTTTTGTGATGTCAGCAAGCAGGCCGGTGGCATAATTGATGTCCTCGGCGTCAAAACTTCCGATTTTCTTACCCGGTACTTCGCCGTCCTTCATGGCAAACTCAGCATCTATACCTAAGTGCACGTTCGGCAGCTTCAGGAACTGGGTCAAACGGGGGAGTTCTTCGGGGAGGGTGCTGCGGCCAACCTGTACATCCAGAAACACAATAGCATCGCGCTGCCTGGCCATCTCCAGCACATCCTCGATCATTTTGTCGGTCATGCGCAGGCGGTACTTGTCGCCACGGCCGGGGTGCCCTTGTGCTGTTACCACAATGGCATGCAGAGCAGGCTGTACAGGCGTAAGTGAGTCGGCTTTAGTCCAGTTGGCTACTTCCTCGTCCAGGCGGCGGAGCATTTCGTCCACCGGGTACTCTCCCAGTATACCCATGCGCTTTGACAATGGGTTGCCATAGTAGGCCAGAATGCGCTTGTGCGGCAGGATGGCACCTGGCAGCGGCTCAGGTCCTGGGTATACGGTAGGGGCTGCAGGAGCAGATGCTGGCGCGACAGTTGGTGTCTGTGCCGCTACGGTGTCGCTAGAAGCGGTGGCAGAACTGTCAGCTGGCTGAGCCGGCAGTTCGTACTTTTCAGTTGTAGCCGGCAGTGTAGCCGAATGAACTTCTTTGTCCTGGGTGCAGGAGGCGGAGCCTAGTAGGAGGGCGGTCGCCAGTACGGCAGTAGCAGGTTTTAGGTGTTTTTTTAAGTGACAGGGTGGTAAGTTGTTCAGTATGAAGTTTTTGATCACTTCACGGGTAGTGGGTAAAAAGGAATTCATGGCTGGGTATGGGTATTCGATGTAAATAGTCTATTAAAGTATAGATATTTTGCGAGGAAACAGCGACCAGACTCCCTTTTTTTAGTAAAAAACTTACTCATGCGTATAGTGGCGCTTCAACCATTGGCTCAGCCCCTGTAAACCTGGAAAAAGCACCCGCTCGGTGATATTGGCCTGGTCCAGTTTGTCGCGTATTTCCCATTTCAGTCCAGCTGGAATGATCACTCTAAAGTACAGTTCCGGGTGCTGCTCCAGCCATTGGCTCATATTGGCTTGCGCCGTTGACATCAGCGAGAACAGAGCGTACTGGTGCACGATGCGGGCGTCTAGTGAAGGCGGCTCCAGGAACACCACATATTCTTTATTCTGCAGCAAAGCCAGTTCCTTGAGGGAGGAGCAAACGGGTTGCAGTATCTCGGGCGTAAATACGTTGGAGCCTTCTTCCTTGATAGCCGTTTGCAGTTTGAGCGGCAAAAAGTCATTGGCTTTCACATAGTCCACGCACCAGATGGCACCGTCTTCATGGTAGCTGGAGAGGTTTTGGGTGGCAAAATGCAGGGCCACATAGGGCGAGTAGGTCCAGTCGAGCAGGCGGGTAGGGAGACCATGGTGCTGTGCCACCGCCAGCCAGTTCCAAACGGAATCGCCGGGAGCAGAATTGCTGTGGGCGTACTTTCGGAAGTTTCGCAGAATGTGTGGCTCCAGTTCGTAGTAGCGGCTGCCGAGGCGGGTCAGGCTGGTGCTCAGGTCGTACTCTTTGCTCCAACTGCCACGGTATACATAGGAGGAGCGGAATCGCTTGATGTTCTCGTTCCAACTGTGGTCGAACAAGGCCGATTGTACCTCTGCCCAACTGTTTACAATGATGTCTTTTCCGGGTTCCATGTAATCGTTTTGCTGTCTTATAATAGCAGGCGGCGGGGTTGCTTCCTATACCTTGTTAGCTGAAAAATGTTGTAGTGTGGAGGTAGCAACGCTGATGAATTTTCAATAGCATGCTTCTATACCTATACTTTCATTTAACTATGTTTTTGTATTTTATAATTACGTATTTGTACTTGATTAATAACATCTAATACTGCATGCCGTAAGTTCTGAAATGTTTTACTCATAAGTCCTATACATCTATGTTTTATCATGACAACAAACTACAGTACAAAGTAAGAGTGGAAAAGCCAAACCCGGCCTTTGCCAATATGCTACAGCAGGCCATTGGTGGCATTGAGGGGGAGATCAGGGTTTGTCTGCAATACCTGTTCCAGGCCTGGGGTGCGAGGGGGCCTGCCAAGTACCGCGACATGCTACTGGAAACCGGTACAGAGGAGATGGCCCATATTGAAATGCTGGCTACGGCCGTGGCGCTGAATTTGGAGGGCGCCCCGCTCTCTCTGAAAGAGGATATGGCTAAAGATAAGGTGATTGGTGCTGTGATGGGCGGGATGAATCCGCGACACGTGCTTTCTTCAGGTCTTGCTGCAATGGCAGTTGATAGCAATGGGGTTCCCTTTAACGGTTCCTGGGTAGTAGGGAGCGGTAACCTGGCCGCTGATATGTATGCCAATGTAATGGCTGAGTCCACAGGCCGCGTGCTGGCTACTCGTTTATGGGAAGCAACCGACGACCCAGGTATGAAGGACATGCTTGCCTTCCTGATCGCCCGCGATACCATGCACCAGAACCAGTGGCTGGCCGTGTTGGAAGAACTGGGTGGCTTGGAAGGTGTTCACCCAATCCCGAACAGTTTCCCGCAGGCCGAGGAAAACCAGCAATTCAACTACGCTTTTGTGAGCACGGCCATTAACGGGGCGCCACGTGCGGAGGGCCGTTGGTCTCAGGGTACTTCCATGGATGGAAAAGGTGAGTTTAAGATGACACCGGCAGAGCCACAGGGCGGTGAGCCTCAGCTTGGGCCACCAGATCCAAGAGGCCATGCCCAGGTTGAGCAAATGGACGGCAATGGAGGAATCATCAATAAGATAAAAGGTGCGCTGTAAGCCATTAAGGTCCCCATAGAAGAAGAAGCGGGTGCAGGTGTTATACTTGCACCCGCTTCAACTTTTAAAAGAGGTTCATCTGTATACCTGCCCTGGTACAGAAGTGCTTATAGTTGTAAGGCTTCATGCTTCGGCCAGCCATGAAGCGGTTGCGACTCATATGGAAAAGCTTGTTAATGGCCTCGGCGAACTTGCCTTCGCCCCGCATGCGGGTGCCGAAGCGACTGTCGCTGAGCTGTCCACCATGGCAGTCGGCTATCTGGTTCAGCACCTTGTCGGCGCGGTCGGGGAAGGCCTCCCGGATCCAATCCTCAAAGATGGGACCGATGCTGCCGTTGAGCCGCACGATGGTATAGGCTGCACTGCTGGCACCTGCCTCGGCTGCATTTTTAATGATAGCCGGGATCTCGGAGTCATTGAGCCCAGGTATAATAGGCGCTACCATCACGTTGACAGGTATACCGGTGTCTGCCAGTTGCTTCACCACCTGCAGGCGTCTGGCGCCGGTGGCAGTGCGGGGCTCCAGTTTCTGGCGCAGTTTCTCGTCCAGTGTCGTGATGCTGATGTTCACATGCACCAGATCCAGCTTGTTGAGCTCCTGCAGCAAGTCGAGGTCGCGCAGAATAAGGGCATTTTTGGTGATGATGCTGACCGGATGGCGGTACTGCAGCAACACCTCCAGCATACGGCGGGTCAACTGCTTCTTCGCCTCGATGGGCTGGTAGCAGTCGGTGTTGCCGGCCAGCATAATGGGCATCACCTGCCATTTCTGATTTTCCAGTTGACGGGCCAGTACTTCCGGGGCATTCTCTTTCACGATAATCTTGCGCTCGAAATCCAGTCCGGCGCCATAGCCCCAGTACTGGTGTGAGTTGCGGGCATAGCAGTACACACAGCCATGCTCGCAACCCTGGTAAGGGTTCATGGAGTAGGAGAGTCCCAGGTCCGGACTTTCCACCTTATTCACAATTTTCTTGGGGTGCTCCGCAAAGAACTCCGTTTTAGAGTTAGAAAGCATCGCCTCGTCCAGTCCCTCGATGTGCTCGGCCACATATTCCTGCTTCAGGTAGGGGTTAGCAGGATTGTACTGTGCGCCGCGTCCTTTCAAAAATTCTTCTGCTTTCATAGTAGCGGTGATTCTCTTGTTAATGATTTTGTGATTTCAATTTTGTCATCCTGCTAGGGTCCTGGTAGCAGATGAATAGGCCTCTTCAAGCAAGTTCTGAGTAAGCCAACCTTTTTTCGAGGAGGAACAGGGTTGGTTCAGCTTGGAAGCGCATTTACCCAAATCTTAGCTTGTCCCAACACACAGCAGGCCTTTCAATTGGGTGGTATAGCACGGAGATTTCTTCTCGCATTTCAGCTGCCAGGGGCGGGTAGTCCCCTGTGCGGCGCAGGTGACCGTGTCACGGCCTAAGGCGCCGTTCAGTTTATCGAGGGTCTGCATCAGGCGCTGGTGCTTGTCGCGGTCCACAATGTCGAGCAGAGAGGTCTGTACCTGGTTCTGGGGCCGCAGCTCCGATACGATCACGCCACTCTTTTTATAGCGGTAGCCTTCGCGGTAGAGCGCCTGCAGAGCCAGGTTGGCATAGTGCAGCAGTTCGAGGGTGCTGTTTGTGGCCGTAGGTAGCGCAATGGTCTTGCTGTTAAAGTACTGGGCATCAGTCTCCCGGAAGCGGTTTGTCTCCAGAAATACTGTAATAGCCCCTGTGCAGCTTTGCTGACGCCGCAGCTTGGCAGCACAGCGCGAAGCATAGTTGGCGGTGGCTTCTTTCAGTTGCGAAAGCTCGGTCACAGGCGCCCCAAAAGAGCGGGAGGTGCAGATGTGCTGCTTGTTAGGCGCTACCATCTCCAGATCCTGACAGGGCTCGCCGCGTAGCTCCCGCACGGTGCGCAGGCCTACTACGGTCAGATGCTTCTTTGCAAAGGCATCGGAGGTGTTGCGCAGGTCCAGCGCCGTATGGATGCCAAAAGCTGCCAGCTTGCGGGCATAGCGTCTTCCTACACCCCATACATCGCCTACCTCAGTACGCCGCAAGGCTTCCTGTATATGCCGTTCATCGGTCAGCACCAGCACGCCATCCGCCTTTTTCGACTTTTTGGAAAGCCGGTTCGCCAGCTTGGCCAGTGTCTTGGTCGGGGCCACACCCACTGACACCGGTATACCTGTCCAGGTCTTTACGGTATGGCGCATCTCCCCGGCATACTGGTTCAGGTCGCGGCCATAGAAGTTACCCAGGTCCAGGAAAGCCTCGTCAATGGAGTATACCTCCAGGTGGGGGGTGAACTGCCCGAGCGTCTGCATCACCCGTGCGGACATGTCGCCATACAGGGTATAGTTGCTACTGAAAACGTGTACGTTATGCTGTTCTATCGTATCCTTTGCTTTAAATGCTGGTTCTCCCATCTGTATACCCAGCGCCTTGGCTTCGTTGGACCGTGCGATGATGCAACCGTCGTTGTTGGATAGCACCACAATGGGCTTGCCCTCCAGTTTCGGATTGAATACCCGCTCGCAGGAGGCGTAGAAATTGTTGCAGTCCACGAGAGCGAAAAGACTAGTCATGGCCACCGTTTACTTTGTGAAGCGACCACACCACAACGCCCCAAGGTTTAAAATCCATTTCTTCGGTGATCTCTACAGGCGGGTACAGCTCGTTGGCCGGTTGCAGGTACAGCCGAAGTCCTTTCTGCAAGAGCCGCTTCACGGTGAACTCACCATCCACTACGCCAATGATGATATGCCCATGACTGGGCTTCAGGGAGCGGTCCACCACCAGTATGTCGCCGTCGTGCAGGCGGGCATCACGCATGGACTCGCCCCGCACCCGCACCAGGTAGGTAGCGGTAGGGTTGCGGATGAGCACCTGCTGCAGGTTAATCTTGTCCTCCAGGTAATCTTCGGCCGGGGAGGGGAAGCCTGCCGCTACGTAGCTCTGGCTGATGGGTAACTCAAGTAATTCTGTGGCCCGGAGTGGGAGTAACTCGAGGCTCTCCGGCAGGGTGTTTAGGGTATGTGTTTTTTCCATAGTACTTTCTCTTTTGGTCTCTTTCGCGACACATGCCTCAAATATAGACTTTGCTAATATGTTTGGCAATATATACTAAAAAATTTAGTTTTTTGTTCTGCTTCAAGAGGGACCTTACAAACTGCCTGAAAGCAAAAGCAGAAAGAAAGCAAAGGAATGAAATCCGGCTATATACCCCTGACGGACTAGTTAAGCTTGTATTTAATGAAGGTAGTGGTAGGCTATACTTGGTGTTATGACTAAGATAAAAGTTTAAAATGCGGAGGGGTTTGAGAACTGAAAAACCAGCTTAGCTATACCTATCGTGCAGATTTATATTTATGCGATTCAATATTGTAATTCGTATACAACAGTATGGTAATGTGTGTATTATGTATTTATACGGATTCAATTCAGTACAAATACAATAGCTGGAGAAGCAATAGCTGCGTTAAAAATATGTGGGAATGAATTATACTTTTCCAGCGTGTTTATGAATCTGTTAACTTAAGTATTTAACTATGAAACAAATGAAAGATCTGAGATGGAGGTTGTTGCTGCTATTTGTTCCACTTGCGTTTTTAGTGAGTTGTGATGATGACGATGATAATGGAATTGATGTGCCGCGTCTGACAGCGCAGGAGTTTGTACAGCGTGCTGCTGTCAGTGATATGTTTGAGATTCAGACCGGTAACATGGCGCTTCAGAAATCAACGATGGAGGAAGTGCGGACATTTGCCGAACAGATAGTAGCCGACCATACCGCCTCCAGTCAGGAGCTAATGACATTGGCGCAGCAAAAGAACCTGCAGGTGCCTACTACACTACCGCAGGACAAGCAGGCAATCGTGACCCGTCTTGATGGTAAGACAGGTGTTGATTTCGATAAAGACTTTTCCGATGTGCAGGAGGATGCGCACGAAGAGGCGGTAGAACTGTATGAGCAGGCAGTGCAGGATCTGGAAGACGCAGAGTTGCGAGCCTTTGCCCAGAAAATATTGCCAGCACTGCGTATGCACCTGGAGCAAGCCCGTGAGTTGGATGACATGACGGATGCTTTATAAATGGCAAACTAAAATTTACAAAGAGGCCCCTGCTGTTTAAGCAGGGGCCTCTTTGATTTATATCTTGTGTTGTATTGATATGTAAATCAGGTATAATGTAGTTTCTGGTTAAAGTATAACTGAAGGTTGAGTTTATTGCTTTTCAACAAAAGGTATACCTTATTGTGCTGACGGGAGTGGTAGCAGAGCGCCCTGCTGTGGGGAA
>NZ_AKIS01000234.1:0-7415 GCF_000277005.1 Pontibacter sp. BAB1700
AAAAAGTAAGGCCCGCCCGGCCAGGCAAAAGCCAGCTATGCAACCGCAAAGGCACTATACCTAAAAGCCGCCGCTACGCTAGCAAGAAACAGAATAGGTATAAGTTTAAACTTAGCATAAAAGGAAAGAGAGTACATGAGTTAACCCTAACATCAACTTCTTACAGCCTCCTCCCATGAACAACAACAGCGGCATACTGGAGCAACTCAAGTCGCGGTACGGCGAAGATACGTTCAAGCCTCAGACCACCAAGGATGACATCCTCACCCTCTGGCTTCCTGTGGACCATGTGCCGGAAGTGCTCAAATTCCTGAAGCACGACCTGCCACAGCCCTTCCTCCTCCTCTTCGACCTGACGGCCATTGACGAACGCACCCGCAAACCTGAGAATGGCCATCTACCTTACAGCTTCACGCTCATTTACCACCTCTTCTCTTTCGAGCGCAACACCTTTATCCGACTGAAAGCTGGCCTCCGCGAAGACTTCCCGAAAGCCCCGAGCATCAGCGGTCTCTGGCAAAACGCCAACTGGTACGAGCGGGAGGTATACGACATGTTCGGTATCCGCTTCGAAGGACACCCTCATCTTTCCCGCATCCTGATGCCACGCACCTGGGTCGGTCATCCGCTCCGCAAAGAACATCCTGCCCGCGCCACCGAGATGGGTCCTTTCCAATTGTATGACGACAAGATAGACCTCGAGCAATCGGCCCTGCAGTTCAAGCCCGAAGAATGGGGACTGGCACGGCAGAGCGACGACAGCGACTTCATGTTCCTCAACATCGGTCCGCAACATCCGGGAACGCACGGTGTACTGCGCATTATTTTGCAACTCGACGGAGAAGATATTGTTGACGCTATACCTGACATTGGCTTCCACCACCGTGGCGCCGAGAAAATGGGCGAGCGGCAGTCCTGGCATACCTATATACCTTATACCGACCGGGTAGATTACCTCGGCGGCGTGATGAACAACCTCGCTTACCTGCAGGCCGTGGAGCAATTGGCAGGTATAGAAGTGCCCGAGCGGGTGAAATATATCCGGGTGATGTTGTGCGAACTCTTCCGCATCGCCAGTCACCTCGTGTGGTACGGCACCTTTGCGCAGGACGTGGGGCAGCTCTCGCCAGTGTTCTACATGTTCACCGACCGTGAAAAGATATTTGACATCATCGAAGGCATATGCGGCGGACGTATGCACCCCAACTGGTTCCGCATCGGCGGCGTGGCGCAGGATCTGCCCAAGGGCTGGGAGCAGCTGGTGCAGCGCTTCATCGACTACTTCCCGAAACGCCTGAAAGAATACGATGCGATGGTGATGAAGAACAGCCTCTTCAAAGCCCGCACAGTAGGCATTGGCATCTTCACGAAAGAAGAAGCCATTGAGTGGGGCGTGACCGGACCGAACCTGCGTGCCTGTGGATTCGAGTGGGACTTCCGCAAAATGCGCCCTTACTCCGGCTATGAAATGTTCGACTTCGAGGTGCCCACCGCCACCAACGGCGACTGCTACGACCGGGCTGTGGTGCGGGTAGCCGAAATGCGCCAGAGTCTGCGAATCATCGAGCAATGTGTGAAGAACATGCCGACCGGTCCATATAAGTCCGAGCACCCCATCACCACACCACCCATCAAGCAAAACACCATGCACGATATCGAGACGCTAATCACGCATTTTCTGGGCGTGACCTGGGGACCTGTCATTCCGCCGGGAGAAGCCATGAGCTGCATCGAAGCAACCAAAGGAGCCAATGGATACTACTTGACCAGTGACGGGAACACTTCCCCTTACCGGGTACGGATCCGCACTCCCTCGTTCCCCCACATGCAAATGCTCCCCTACATCACCCGCGGCTATACCGTAGCAGATTTGCTGTCGATACTCGGGGCGATGGATTATGTATTGGCAGATATTGATAGATAAACAAACAACCTATGCTGACCACCGAAGAAAAACACAAAATCGACCACGAAATCAGTATGGTGCCTTCACCGAAGAATGCGTGCATCGAAGCGCTGAAAATTGTGCAGCATAGCCATGGCTGGGTGTCGGACGAGAGTCTGAAAGATGTGGCGGACTATGTGGGGATGTCGCCGGCAGAGCTCGACAGTGTGGCTACGTTCTATAACCTGATCTTCCGCAGACCGGTGGGGCGGCATGTGATTCTGGTGTGCGACAGTATCAGTTGCTGGGTGATGGGCTACGAAAGTATTCGCGACCGCCTCACTGAAAAACTAAACATCAAATATGGCCAGACAACCGACGACGGCCGCTTTACCTTGCTACCCAACTGCTGCCTCGGCACCTGCGACCGTGCCCCTGCCCTGATGATTGACAACGACCTGTACCGTGACCTGACGGTTGACCAACTGGACGAGATTCTGGAAAAGTATACCTAAAACCCAAGCGGGCATACCCATGGAGAAGCCCCTGACCCAACACATTGTCCCCGGACACGCACCGCTCTCGCTCAAAGAGTACGAGAAAGTGGGTGGCTATCAGTCCGTGCGCAAGATCCTAAAAGAGATGGCCCCTGCCGATGTGCAGAATCTGGTCAAGGCCTCCGACCTGCGGGTCGCGGCGGTGCGGGCTTCAACACCGGCCTGAAGTGGAGCTTTGTGCCGATGGGACCCGAAGCGGCCAAGCCCAAATACCTTGTGGCCAACGCCGACGAGATGGAGCCCGGCACGTTCAAGGACCGCGTGCTTCTGGAAGGAAATCCGCACCAGCTGATAGAAGGGATGATTGTCGCGGCTTACGCCATCGACGCCAGCGTTTCCTACATCTTCATGCGCTGGGCCTACAAGGTGGCGGCACGGGAAATCATCAAGGCGCTCGACGAGGCTTACGCAGCGGGCTATCTGGGGGAGAATATCTTGGGTTCGGGCTTTAGTCTGGACATGCACCTGCACACCGGCGTGGGTCGCTATATGTGCGGCGAAGAAACCGCTTTGCTTAATGCCTTAGAAGGCAAACGGGCCAACCCACGCGCCAAGCCGCCTTTCCCGCAGGTGAGTGGTTTGTTTGGAAAGCCGACCATCGTGAACAACGTGGAGACGCTTTGCTGTCTGCCGCACATCATCAACAACGGGGCCGAGTGGTTCAAAGGCCTGAGCAAGACCGGAGACGCCGGCACCAAACTCTACGGTATCAGCGGCCGCGTGAAAACGCCCGGTTGCTGGGAACTGCCGATGGGCACCACCATCCGCGAGCTGATTGAAGAGCACGGCGGTGGCATGCAGGACGGCTACCTGTTCAAGGGACTCTTGCCGGGCGGCGCTTCCACGGATTTTCTGGTGGAAGAGCACCTCGATTTGCCGATGGATTATACCGCCATACAGGCAGCTGGCAGTCGCATGGGTACGGGCACGATGATCATCCTCGACGACCAGACCTGCCCGGTGGGTTTCGTGCACAACCTGCAGCATTTCTTTGCGCAGGAGTCCTGCGGCTTCTGTACGCCTTGCCGTGAAGGGCTGCCCTGGGTGGAGAAGATTTTACTCGCCATTGATAAAGGGGAAGGCAAACCTGAACACCTCCTCACACTCGACTTTCATACCAAATACCTCGGCCCCGGCAACACGTTTTGTGCACTTGCCCCCGGCGCCATGGAACCTCTGCAGAGCGCCCTGAAATATTTCAGGGAGGATTTTGAACGGCACATTCACGAACACCACTGTCCATGGAGCAAAGCGAAAGTATGGCAACCATCTATATAGACGACAAACCCTACGAAGTACCCACCGGCAAGAACCTCTTGGAAGCCTGCCTCACCCTCGGCAAGGACCTCCCCTACTTTTGCTGGCACCCGGCCATGGGCTCCATAGGCGCTTGTCGCCAGTGCGCCGTGAAGGTATACAAGGACGAAAACGACACCAAGGGCAAGCTCTTTATGTCGTGTATGGAACAGGTGCGCGACGGCATGCGCATTTCCATCGCCGACATGGAAGCCAAGGAGTTTCGGGCGCATGTGATTGGCTGGCTGATGACCAACCACCCGCACGACTGCGCCGTGTGCGACGAGGCGGCTCCTGTCACTTGCAGGACATGACCGTGATGACGGGCCACAACTACCGCAACTACCGCTTCGACAAGCGCACCTACATCAACCAGTACCTTGGCCCGTTCATCAACCACGAAATGAACCGCTGCATACAGTGCTACCGCTGTGTGCGCTACTATAAAGACTATGCGGGCGGCAAGGACCTCGACGTGTTTGCCGCCCATAACCACCTATACTTTGGGCGCCACGAAGACGGCGTGCTGGAGAGTGAGTTCAGCGGCAATCTGGTGGAAGTATGCCCGACCGGCGTGTTCACCGACAAGACGCTAAAACAACACTACACCCGCAAATGGGACCTCACGATGGCGCCGTCGGTGTGCCACCACTGCAGCCTCGGTTGCAACATTTCGGCAGGTGAGCGCTATGGTACCTTGCGCAACATCACCAACCGGTATAACGGCGAAGTGAACGGCTACTTCCTCTGCGACCGCGGCCGTTTCGGTTACGAACACGTCAACCATGTCGGCCGAATCCGCAAGCCGCTGGTGCGGGCTCAACTGCCCGAAGCCACCGACAAGTATACCGCGCTGCAGGCAGCGGCCGCGGCTTTCCGGACTGGCAGCGTGATAGGCATTGGTTCTCCGCGTGCTTCGCTGGAATCGAACTTCATGCTCAAGACCTTGGTCGGTGACGACAACTTCCACCACGGCGTATCTGACACGGATCATGACCTGGTATGTCTGGCGCTAAAAATACTGAAAGAAGGTGCCGCCCGCACGCCGTCGCTGCGGGAAGTAGAACAGGCCGACGCCGTGTTTATACTCGGGGAAGATCTGATAAACACTGCGCCTATGCTAGCCTTGGCCGTGCGGCAATCGGTGCGCAAGCAACCTGCCCTCGAGCACATCTCCAAAGCCAACATACCGGTATGGCAGGACGCGGCGGTGCGGGAGCTGATGCAGGACGAAAAAGGCCCGCTCTTCATCGCCACCATCCACGACACCAAGCTCGACGAAATCGCCACCCATACCTACAACGATTCCCCCGACGCCATCGCGCGACTGGGCTTTGCAGTAGCACACTTTATTCATGCGGATTTCCCGGAAGTGCAAGGGCTCAACGAAGACGAAATCCAATTGGCCCGACAGATTGCCGACACCCTGATGGCAGCCAATAAGCCACTGGTGATTTCCGGCACGCACTGCGGCAGCGAACGGGTTTTGATGCTACCGCCAATATTACCAATGCGCTGGTGGCGAAAGAAAAAGAAGCGGGCATTGTGCTCACCCTGCCCGAGTGCAACAGCATGGGCCTTGCCAAGCTCGGCGGCCACAGACTGGAGTCCGCTTTCGAAGCGATCCTGAACGGCTATGCTGATACGGTTATCATTTTAGAAAACGACCTCTACAGAAGAGCCAACGCCGGTATGGTCACCAACTTCCTGAAGACCGCTAAGAACGTCATCGTGCTCGACCATCTGCATAACGCCACCACCGAAGAAGCCGACATCCTACTCGCAGCCGGCACCTTTGCTGAAGCCGACGGCACGCTGATTAACAACGAAGGCCGGGCGCAGCGCTTCTTCCAGGTATACCCGACTGGCGAAGACCTGCAGGAAAGCTGGCGCTGGCTCGGCGAGCTAGGCACTTTGTTGGCCCACGACCGCATCAGTCACTGGCACGGCTTCGACGACATCCTGCAGGCCATGGTGAAAGAACACCCGGAACTGAAAGGTATAGAAGCCGTCGCGCCGGGCACCGATTTCCGCATTGCCGGACAGAAGATACCACGGGCACCGCACCGTTTCAGCGGCCGTACCGCCATGCAGGCCAACATCAACGTGAGTGAACCCAAACCGCCGGTAGACCCCGACGCACCGCTCTCCTATACCATGGAAGGCTACCGCGGACAGCCACCATCATCCATCATCCCGTTCTTCTGGGCACCGGGCTGGAACTCGGCGCAGGCCACCAACAAGTACCAACAGGAAGTGGGCGGACACCTCAAAGGCGGCGACCCGGGTCTGCGCTTAATCAAGCCGGATACCAGCCACACCGCACCTTATACCAAACGGTGCCCCAGAAATTCCAGCCGCTGGAGGGCCATCTATACATGCTGCCGCTCCACCACATTTTCGGTTCCGAAGAGCTCAGCATACACTCCCCGCCGATTGTGGAGCGTGCGCCGGAGCCTTATGTGTTACTCAACGAAGAAGACGCCATCCTGATGAAACTGCAGGTGGGTGAGAATCTGAGCTTCACCATCGACGGACAAGTCTATCAAGTGCCTGTGAAAATAAGTCCGTTGCTACGCAGCGGCACGGCGGGCTTACCTACCGGATTGCCGGGTATACCCTATGCTGAACTGCCTGCGTGGGCCATACTTAACCGAGAACTCAAATGGAAACAGCAACCCCAAACTACTTACTAATCATCGGCGGCGTGTTGTTCGTCATGCTCAACGTGGCGGCACTGCTTATCTGGGTAGAGCGACGCGGTCTGGCTTTATTGCAGGACCGCTATGGACCCAATCGTGCTGGCCCTTTCGGCTTGCTGATTGTGGCCGCCGACTCCATCAAACTGTTCTTTAAACAGGATTGGATTCCGCCTTTCGCCGATAAGCCCGTCTTCATATTGGCCCCGGCCATTGTGGTAGTCACGGTGCTGATGTCCTTTGTCGTGATTCCCTTTGCGCCGGGCATCGTGGTGGCAGACCTGAACATCGGCTTGCTGTTCTTTCTGGCGATGTCTTCGATGGGCGCTTACAGTATTATTCTAGGTGGCTGGGCCTCCAACAACAAGTACAGTTTGCTGGGTGCCATGCGCGGCGCGGCGCAGATGATTTCCTACGAAGTGTTTATGGGTCTATCGCTGATGGGCGTGGTGCTGATGGCCGGTTCTTTCAACCTAAGTACCATTGTGGAAGCGCAGCGGGGCATGTGGTTCGTGGTGCCGCAAATCATTGGCTTCGTCATCTTCTTCATCGCAGGTATAGCCGAAACCCACCGCCTGCCTTTCGACGTGCCGGAAGCGGAAAGTGAACTGGTGGCAGGTTTCCACTCAGAGTACTCCGGCATGAAGTTCGGCATGTTCTTCATCGGCGAGTACATGGGCATCACGCTTATCTCCTGCATGATGGTGGTCCTGTTCTTCGGTGGTTGGCTCGGCCCGGATTTTCTGCCGCCTATAGTTTGGTTCATCCTCAAAACAGGATTTTTCCTGATGGTCTTTATCCTGTTGCGTGCCTCCATGCCGAGACCACGCTACGACCAGCTGATGGAGTATGGCTGGAAGTATTTGTTGCCTTTGACCTTGCTGAATCTGGTGGTGACGGCGGGGGTGTTGTTGTGGTTGAATGATGGGTTTGAGGGAGTTTAGGAGTTGGGGAGTTTGAGAGTTAGAAAGTTGGGGA
>NZ_AKIS01000235.1:0-3310 GCF_000277005.1 Pontibacter sp. BAB1700
AGATTCACGGCCATGCAGCCAGGTGAAGGCGCGGTGGGAACGGTGGTGGAGATCACGGGCGAGCACTTCGGCATCATGGGCCGGCAGGACGTGATCACCTTCAACGGACGGGAGGCGCTGGTGCTGGAGGCTACCGGAGACAGGTATAAGGTGCGGGTGCCAAGGGGCGCCTCGACCGGCAGGGTGACCATCACAGGCTACGGCGGCAAGGCCCTCAGCAGCGCCGACTTTGTCGTGGAGGAGCTCGCGCCGGCCGAGGCCATCACCGTCTACCCCAACCCGAGCAACGGCGAGTTCACCGTCAGCCTGCGCCACGCCGACTTCGACGTGCAGCTGCTCCAGGTGCATGACGCCCTGGGCAAGCGCCTGCACCAGACCCGCATCTCCGGCCCGAGGCCGGAGGCGGTGCAGATAAAGCTGCCAACTGCCAAAGCCGGCTCTACTTCCTGCAAATCCAGACGGAACGCGGACTGGTAACTAAAAAGCTGACAGTGCTGTAATAGCCTTGTTAAAAGGCTATTACAGCACTGTCAGCCTGATGGAAATACTAAGCGGCTTTGCTTTGCTCGTCTTCCAACGATTTGATTGCATCGTAAAGGACAGGACTGGCATCACGCAATTTCTCTATGACGCTAGCCAGGTCGAAAAACTTTTCAGGTTCAACTTCGGAGCTATTGGCGAAGGCTTTTAAAAGTGTGTGAAGGATTTGCGTATAATTTTCTTCAAATTCGTCTGAGTACATAGGTAAGTGGCTAAAAGTTTACATATCAATAAGATACAAATCACACCTTAAAATAATTCGATTGCAACCAAAAAAAAAGCGCCGTACATTCCTGCACGGCGCTTTTTATATAGTATCAACTGAATAAGCTTACAACTTTTTCAAGCCCTTCTGCTCCTGCTTGCTTCCCTCCTTCACGCTCACAGCCACACCGCCACCTGAGGCTAAGTGCTGCTTTAGTACGCTCTTCGAATTTACGAGCACTTTGCGCACGGTATACTTCTGCGGATTCTTGTTCCAGCTGGCGTCTTTTGCATCAGCATAGATCGTCGCAATGTAGGTCTTTCCTTTTGGCAGGTAGTCGAAATGCACATTGGCAGTACGGGTATTTTCGTCAGTGATGCCACCTACATACCATTCGTTCTTGCCTTTCGCTTTGCGGGCAATTGTCACGTAGTCGCCTGGCTCGGCTTCCAGCACCCAGGTATCATCCCAGTCAAGCGCCACGTCTTTGATGAACTGGAACGCATCCGGGAAACGGGTATAGTTATCCGGTATATCAGCGGCCATCTGCAGTGGGCTGTACATGGTCACGTAATAAGCCAGCTGTTTTACCAGTGTGGTGTTCACGCGCTGCTCGCCGCCGTGGTAGTACGACAGGTCTGTCTGGAAAATGCCTGGCGTGTAGTCCATCGGGCCACCCATCAGGCGGGTAAACGGAAGTATTGTGGCGTGATCAGGTGCCAGACCGCCCATCGCCTCAAACTCGGTACCGCGGGCAGACTCCTGCGCCAGCCAGTTCGGGAATGTACGGTGCAGACCGGTCGGGCGAACTGCCTCGTGGCTGTTGATCATGATCTTGTACTTAGCCGCCGTGCGGGCTACGTGGTTGTAGTGGTTCACCATCCACTGTCCGTCGTGATGCTCACCACGTGGGATGATCTTGCCTACATAACCGGTCTTCACGGAGTTGTAGCCATGATCTTGCATAAACTGAAATGCCTCATTCAAGCGACGCTCGTAGTTGGTGGCAGATCCGGAAGTTTCGTGGTGCATCATCACGCGCACCCCTTTCGACTCAGCATATTTCTGTACTTCCTTCACATCAAAATCCGGGTAGGCCGTCACGAAGTCGAACACTTCTTCTTTCCAGTTGCCAAACCAGTCTTCCCAGCCAATGTTCCAGCCTTCGATCAGCACCGCATCAAAACCATGCTCAGCGGCGAAGTCGATGTGTTTTTTAGCATTCTCTGTGGTAGCACCATGGCGACCGTTTGGTGTCAGTTTCGTAAAGTCGTCGGTCAGCTTCACATTTGTTTCCGTGCCATAAGCCAGGTGCTCTTGCCAGCTACAAAGTACTCCCACCAGATACCGATGTACTTCACCGGCTTGATCCAGGATACGTCTTCATAAGCGGTTGGCTCGTTCAGGTTAAGGATGAGTTTAGAAGCCAGGATGTCAGTAGCCTTATCGCTCACCACAACCGTTCTCCATGGGGTCTGCGCATCGGTCTGCATATAGCCTTTGTTACCCACGGCGTCCGGCGTCAGGTGCGTGCTGAACTTGAAGGTCTTCGGGTCCACGTTCAGGTTCATGGCCGGGTAGTTCAGCAAGGCTGCTTCGTGAATGTTTATGTACATTCCGTCCGATGATTTCATCATGGAAGGCGTCTGCACAGCCAGGGTTTTGATCGGGTGCTGCGCATGCACGTCGATGGTCGCCTTCTTCATCAGGCCCGGGATCTGGGAGATCTGCGAAGTGGTATAGGCATACTCGTTTGTGTCATAGTCGCCCGGTATCCAGAAGATCTTGTGATCGCCTGTCAGGTTGAACTCGGTATGCTCCTCTTTGATGATGAAATACTTGAGCTCCGGCTGCTGTGGGAACTCGTAGCGGAAACCCAAGCCGTCGTTGAACAGACGGAAACGGATGCGGATATGGCGGTCCTTGTGCTCCTTCTGGTTGAGCGTTACCAGTAACTCATTGTAATTGTTGCGGATGGTTTTCTGCTCGCCCCATACCGGCTCCCAGGTATCGTTCACGCTGTTCTGCTCGGTCTTAGCCACAGTAAAGCCGTTCATCATCGAAGGCACATCCTGCATCTCAAATCCCATCTTGCTTTGTTTGATGACCGGCTTCTTTTTGTAAGTCAGCTGGTAGGTAGGCACACCGTTGGCTGCCAGCTCGAAGGTCATGCTCAGGTTTTTGTCCGGGGAGGTGATGGTCTGCGCCTGCACCAGCACGGTAATCAGGAACAGGAAAAGGAAAAGTGACAGCCGCCGTGAGAGGCGATCAGTCAGGTTAGCGTTTTGTTGCATAGTGTAAGATAATACATGTAATGTAGGAACCGCTGATTGTACTCTGCTAGCCTCCTACAGGTTTTGAATGATGCATGCAAAATACATTAAAATTCGCTTTATCCCGAAACACCCTCTAAAACGCTGGTACTCGCATGAAATTGAAACCAAGATATCCGGTATTGACCAATTAAAATAATTTCAGTGCAACACAAAATATATAAACCAATAGTACAGAGCTAACTAAAATAAAGTCTACAAACCTCTCTCAAATATTTATAAAACTTAATAG
>NZ_AKIS01000236.1:0-8387 GCF_000277005.1 Pontibacter sp. BAB1700
CTGCTCCTGCACTGGAGGCAATGGTAGTGTTTCTGCTGGCACTGCGCTCTACAAAAGCGGCTCCATCCTTCTTGCCTGGTGGCCGGCAACGTGGACCACGCCACCGGCACACGGGACCTGACCCAGCTTACCGGTCTGTCCGGCTCCATGCGCTTCACGGCTATCGCGGCACTGCTGGCCGGCATGTCTATGGCTGGCCTGCTACCCTTCTTTGGCTTTATTGGCAAAGAACTCGTGTACGAGGCCACGCTCGAAGAAAGTCCTTTTCGCTGGATGCTCTTTGCAGTGAGTTTCTTTTCTGGGATGGTGTTTGTAGCTGTGGCGATTGCCATAGGGTATGGAGTTTTCTGGCGTCGAGCCGTTGAGGCCACTCCCCTGCAGCACCCCGACAAAGCCATGCTCTACCTGCCACCGGTCATCCTGGCCAGCACCGGGCTGGTGTTTGGCCTGCTGCCGGGCTTTTTTGTAACGCCCCTGCTGCGCCGCGCTGCCGAGGCGATGTTGGGTGTGGAGCAGGTGTTTGAACTGGCGCTGTGGCATGGTTTCAACCTGGTGCTGGGCCTGAGCCTGCTCACGGTGGCGCTGGGCTATGTCGTTTACCGCTTTTCAAACCGACTGCTTAGCTACGCCAACCGTTTCAACGGAATCTATCGCTTAGGTCCGGCCAACCTGTACCAGCTCTCGCTCAAAGGTTTCCTGGCCGGCGCTACCAAAATTACAGCCGCCATTCAGAACGGTTACCTGCGCAGCTATATCGCCGCCATCATCACGGCACATATCGCCCTGATCGTGCTCTCCCTCTGGAAAGACGGGCCGAGGCTGGAGCTCACTAACCGCCTACAGGAGCTCTCGCAGTTGCGCATGTACGAGGTGGTATTGCTACTGATGATCGTGCCGGCGCTGATCTTCCTGTTTAAGTCACGCTCCCGCCTCACCTCCATTGCCGTAATGGGTATCATCGGCTATTCCATGGCACTGTTTTACATCCTCTTTGGGGCGCCAGACGTGGCTGCCACGCAGCTGCTCATCGAAACGCTAACGGTTGTGATCTTCGTACTGATACTTCACAAACTACCAGCATTCCGCTACCTCTCACATGCTTCAGAGCGCTACAAGTATGTGCTGCTTTCGCTGGCCTTCGGAGCCATGATGACTTATGTGATCCTGATCGTGAAGCAGTACCCGCTCGACTCGCAACTGAAAGCCTACTATGGCGAAAACAGCTACCTGCTCGGGCAGGGGCGCAACATTGTGAACGTGATCCTGGTAGACTTCCGGGCACTGGATACGCTGGGTGAGATCGTGGTGCTGGCCGTAGCAGCGATAGGTATACTGGCGATGCTGAAACTACGCATGCAGAAAGGAGACAAACCATGAAAACCGTCATTCTTGCGGTCGCCATCCGCATCCTCATACCCATCTTCATCATCTTTTCAGTCTATACCCTGTTTCGGGGCCACAACCACCCGGGCGGGGGCTTTATCGGGGGACTGATCGGAGCCATTGCCTTCGTGTTTCATACCATGACGCACGGTCCGCAGCAAACCGTGGATACCTTCCTGAAGATAAATCTCTACGGCTACCCAAGGCAGCCCAACCAGAGCCGGTCGCTCTACCTGATGCGCATGATGCGGGTCAATGTATGGCGCCGCAGAAAAATGGCCCACCATCCGGAAATTAAAGAGCGTATGATCCGCGTCGAGCCCATCTACATCATTGCCACCGGACTGCTCCTGGCAGCTGGCAGCGGGGTCGTGGGCTTGGTATTTGGCCAGCCGTTCATGCATGCCTACTGGGCTGACTTTTACATCCCGATCATTGGCAAGCCGGGCACCCCTATCCTGTTCGATATTGGCGTATACCTGCTGGTGATCGGGGTGGTGCTCAAAATAACTTTTGTGATGTCAGAAGAATAAAACCATGGAACTCATACTACCCTTTTTGATCGGTATCCTTTTTTCAGCGAGTCTGTACCTGATTCTGCACCGGCATTTCTTTAAGCTTATACTTGGGCTGATCCTATTCGGCCTGGCAACCAACCTGTTTCTGTTTGTGATCGGTCGCCTTACCCGCGGGGGTTCAGCCATTATCGGGCAGGATGAGCGTGTGGCCACAGAGCCTTTTGCCGATCCGGTGCCGCAGGCCCTGCTACTCACGGCCATCGTGATCGGCTTCGGTATTCAGGCCTTCGCCATCGTGCTGATCAAGCGGGTATACCAGTCGTTTGGCACCACCGACCTCGACGACATGAACACCACCGACCAGATAGAAGAAAAACACTAAGCACACCCTATGAACCACCTGCTTATCATGTTGCCACTGCTCATTCCGCTGTTTGGGGCTATCCTGAGCCTCTTCTCATGGCGGTATGTGCGAGCGCAACAAGTGATCGGCATTCTGGCACAAGCCTGTATGCTGATTGCCTCTTTCCTGCTGCTCTTCGATGTGAACGACAATGGCATCCGAACAACCCAGGTGGGGAGCTGGCCCGCCCCTTTCGGTATTTCATTAGTGGCAGACCTGTTCAGCTCCATGATGGTGATCACGAGCTCGATCATCGGCATGGCCATCTACTTGTTTTCCATCAAAGGGCTCGACAAAGCCCGCCAGACCTTTGGCTACTACCCGGTGCTGCTCATCCTGCAGATGGGTGTTTCAGGGGCCTGCCTGACAGGTGACCTTTTCAACCTCTTCGTTTGGTTTGAGGTGCTGCTGATCTGCTGCTTTGTGCTGATCGCGCTGGGTGGCACCAAGCCGCAGCTGGAAGGGGCTATCAAGTACGTCACCATCAACTTTCTGGCCTCCGGTTTTCTGCTCACAGGTATAGGTGTGGTATACGGTATACTCGGCTCCCTCAATTTGGCGGAACTGGCTGTTCTCGTTCGCACGCCGGTATCGCACCCAGCCCTCATTACCATGGCTGGCATGTTTTTCCTGATTGCTTTCGGTATCAAGGCGGCTATTTTTCCGCTGTTTTTCTGGCTGCCGGCTTCTTATCACACGCCACCCATTGCCATCTCTGCCTTTATTGCGGGTATGCTCACCAAAGTAGGGATGTATGCACTGATCCGCCTCTTCACGTTGGTATTTGTCACCGACCAGGAGCTGACCATTCCACTTTTCACTGTGCTGGCGGGCTTCACGATGGTGATCGGGGTGTTTGGTGCAGCTTCCCAGAATGACTTCCGCAAGATCCTGTCTTTCCACATCGTGAGCCAGATCGGGTATATGCTGATGGGGCTTGCACTATTCACGCCACTGGCGATTGCAGGAAGTGTATACTTTATCATCCACAACATACTGGTCAAAACCAATCTGTTTCTGATCAGCGGTGTGGTGGCGCATAACCGGGGCACCTTCGCACTCAAAAAGCTGGGTGGCGTATACCTGCAGCATCCTTTTCTCTCGGTGCTTTTCTTTATATCGGCTTTCTCACTGGCCGGCATCCCACCTTTCTCCGGCTTCTGGGGTAAGTTCATGCTGGCCAAGGCAGGCTTTGAGATCGACAGCTTTGTTATAGTACTCGTTTCCCTGGCCGTCAGCCTGATCACTATCTTTTCGATGACCAAGATCTGGAACGAGGTATTCTGGAAAAACAAGCCCGAGACAGATCCGCTGGATGATGTGGTGACAGCACGCGAGAAAAAAGACAACCGCCTGCTCCATCTGCCGGTGCTGTTTCTGGTACTGTTCATTCTCTTTATCGGGGTGTATGCCGAGCCGGTGGTATCGATGGCGCAACTGGCAGCCGAGCAGCTCCTGAACAGCGAATTATACATCAACGCCGTATTGAAGAAATAGCATGAAAACATTTATCATCCACTTCCTGATCGCTTTCTTTGGCAGCTACATCTACTTCGAATATGGCGAGCCGATGTTTCCGTACAATGCGATCTGGGCGGTCGTGGTGGCTGTGTTCATCATGTTTATCCTGTGGCTGACCACGCCCTCCTACCATCGCTCCTACTTCCATAAACTACCGAAGGCTATCTCCTTTATCGTGTTTTTTCTGAAGGAGCTGGTCGTGGCCAATCTCAAGGTAGCTTATGACATCCTGACGCCCAACTACCGTATGAAACCGACGGTGATTGCACTGCCCCTGGCAGCCTCAACCGATATGGAGATCACCCTGCTGTCCGGTATCATCACACTCACGCCCGGCTCACTTTCCATTGATGTGAGTGCTGACCGTAAGGTGTTGTACATACACACGCTTTACATCAAGCACAATGATCTGGAGCTGGCGAAACAGACTATAAAACACGGTTTCGAACGCAGACTATTACAACTTACAAGATGAGTTTTTTTTCATTCACACTGATATTTGCCATGGCTGCCCTGAGCCTCTGCCTGATCATGACCGGCATCCGCTTTGCCATGGGTCCCTCGCTGCCTGACCGCATCACGGCCTTCGATCTGTTCGTGGCCAATGTCATCGGCATCGTGGCTATTTATACTGAGCTCACCGGTAACGAGGACTTCATTGACGTCGCCATCATCTTGTCCCTGTTCGGTTTTCTGGGCTCTATCTCTTTTGCCTATTACCTCATGAAATCAACCCGCTAGCCTATGCTCGAAGACATCAACTTTCTGCTCATCCGCGAGATCATCAGCTCGGTGCTAATCATCATAGGCGTCATGTTTATGCTGATCAGCACCATCGGGCTGCTGCGCTTTCCGGACTTCTACATCCGCATGTCAGCCATCACCAAAGGGGCCACACTGGGGCTCGGGCTTATCCTGTCAGGTATGGGCATCTACTTCAACGAGCCCGACATGTTTCTGAAAGTGGTGCTGATCATCGGCTTTACCTTCCTGACTTCTCCGGTAGCGGCACACGTGATCGGTCGTACCGCTGTGCGCAATAAGATCCCGTTCTGGGACCGTACTAATCTCGATGAGTTCAAGGATTACCTGCACAAAGAACACACCACCCACCGCGACCATGAGCGTGACAACAAGCAGGTATAGCAGGCTTAGTGCGTGGGATGATGAAGGAAGGGCCGGATGGACTCGGCATAGGTATCGAAGGCATCGACGGTCGTCAGGATGTGGTCGGGATAGGTTAGCGCTGTAAGCTTTCCTCCAAAAACACAGCCCGTGTCGATGTTGATGGTATTGTTTTTCCAGCGGGGCTCGCGAACAGGCGTATGGCCGTATACCACGACAGCTACGCCGGAGTAGTCAGCGGCCCAGTCAAGGCGGACAGGCAGGCCGTGGGCATCCAACTCTCCGGTGGTTGGGCCATAGAGACAAAGGTCGCGCACCGACTTGCTGTGCCGCCCATGCAGGCGCTCCTCCAGGCCGGCATGCGCCACTACCAGGCGGCCTTCGTCCAATATGATGTGGTGCGGCAGGTGGCCCAGAAACTCACGAACCCTGTCAATAAAGGCTTTGCTATAATTTTCGAGCTGCGCCATGGTCAGTTCCAGTCCGTGACGCACCTGCACGTTACGGCCCATCAGTTTGCGGTACAGCTTGTCGTCATGGTTGCCGCTCACACAAAGCGCCACATCCTGCTCCATCATGTCCATTACCAGGCGCAGCACTTCCGGTGAGTTAGGCCCCCGATCCACCAGGTCACCTACAAACACGGCCATGCAGCCTTCGGGCGGTGTCACGCGGTACCTGCCGTCAGCTTTGTCATCCTCTATCGTGTATCCGAGCTTTCGGAGGAGGAGCACCAATTCATCAAAACAGCCGTGCACATCTCCAATGACATGGAAATGGCCGTGCAAGTCTTTCAGTATCAGGTTTCCGCTTCTGTCTGGCTCGTGATGCATAGACTATTTTGTAAGGTTTTCTGCTAGGTATTAACCACTATATTAACTAAAAAACGGCCCTGCAGGTTAGATTTCCTATGTTATTTTTTTTCTAACGGGCTATAGTTTATACTTTTATGCGCAAGGTTTTTTTTAGACCGGACCTTTGATTGTATTTTTCGTAAACCCGGCTGACCTTTCGCGTATAGTCCCCCATGCCACAGTTCCGCAAGTATAAAATACCCCTTCTCTGGCTTCGCCGCCATACCTCTACACGTAACTTCATCCTGATCTCCAGTGTGCTGGTCGGTCTCACGGCAGGCCTTGCCGCCGTGGTGCTCAAAACGCTGGTGCATTACATTCAGCAGCTGCTGGCGTATGGCAACCGCCTGCTTGAGGAGCCTGTCTGGCTGGTGGTGTTTCCGCTGGTGGGTATTCTGCTGGTGGTGTTCCTGGTGCGGGTCATGTTCAATGGACAACTGGGGCGTGGCACGGCCAGCATCCTGCACAGCATATCGCAAAAATCCAGCATGGTGGAAGCGCATAAAATGTACTCCCACGTACTTACCAGTGGTATTACGGCTGGTTTTGGAGGCTCAGCTGGTCTGGAGTCTCCGAT
Source organism: Pontibacter sp. BAB1700 (assembly GCF_000277005.1). Taxonomy (NCBI): domain Bacteria; kingdom Pseudomonadati; phylum Bacteroidota; class Cytophagia; order Cytophagales; family Hymenobacteraceae; genus Pontibacter; species Pontibacter sp. BAB1700. The sequence continues at coordinate 6,382 of NZ_AKIS01000236.1, forward strand.
TGTGGTAACAGGCTCTGCCATAGGCTCTAATTTCGGGCGGGAGTATCACCTGAATTACCGCGACCGTACCCTGCTGCTGGCCTGTGGCGCCGCGGCAGGTATAGCGGCTGTTTTTAATGCGCTATTGCCGGTGTGCTCTTCGCCATCGAAGTGCTGCTCACCGATATCAGCATCTCCGCCTTTATACCATTGATCATCTCGCAGTGGTCGGGGCGCTTTGTTCGCGCATCATCCTGCGGGAAGAGCTGCTTTTCTTTGCAGACCAGTTGGGTGTTTTCGCCGCCTCGCATGTCCCCTTCTACATCCTGCTGGGTATCCTCACCGGATTGATGTCGGTGTACTACAGCCGGGCCGCCTGGCGCATCGAAGCACTTTTTGAGCCCTTCCAGGACCAGCCCTACCGCCGGGCGCTGGTGGGCGGTGTATTGCTCGGGTTGCTGATCATGTTGTTTCCTCCGCTTTTTGGGGAAGGCTACGGTGCCGTCAAACTTCTTGAAAGCGGCAAACCCGAAGCACTGCTGCAAGACAGCTGGCTATCGTTCTTTGGCACGAATGAATGGCTGGTACTGGGTTTTGTCGGGATGTTGGCACTGGTAAAAGTAGCGGCTACCACCTTCACCATTGCAGGTGGCGGCAATGGTGGTAACTTCGCTCCTTCTATGTTCGTGGGGGCGCACGTGGGTTTCTTTTTTTAGCCGGCTTGCTAATATGCTGCAGATCCACAAATTGCCGGAAGGCAGCTTTACCGTAGTTGGGATGGCCGGCATTCTGAGCGGTGTGATGCATGCTCCGCTGACCGCCGTTTTCCTGATTGCCGAAATATCGGGCGGCTATACCCTAATGATCCCGCTGATGATCGTATCGGCCACTGCTTTTGCTATGGTGAAGTACTTTGAACCCTTCTCGCTCGATACCAAAAAGCTGGCCCAGAAAGGAGAACTGCTTACCGCCAATAAAGACCGCACTGTGCTGCGCATTATGCAGATCCGGCACCTGGTCGAGACGGACTTTCAACCTGTCAGGTATAGCGCCACACTGCGTGAACTGGTAGAGGTGATCGCACACAGCCGCCGAAATTTATACCCGGTGGTGGACGAGCAGCAGAAACTGAGAGGCATTATCCTACTCGAAGATGTGCGGGAGATCATGTTCAAGCAGGAAAAGTATGACAAGGTGCTGGTAACAGAACTGATGTCGGCACCACCTGCCGTAGTGCGCCACAACGACACAATGGCTGAAGTGATGAAAAAATTTGACGAGACAGGCGCCTGGAACCTGCCCGTCCTCCAAGGTGAGCTATACCTGGGCTTCGTTTCCAAATCAAGCATCTTTACCAAGTACCGCAAACTGTTAATCAAAACAACGGGAAACTGATGAAAGTTTAGGAGTTTTAGATTTTGGGAGTCAAGGAGATAGAAAGCAGTAAGTATTGCGCTGAAAAAGAAGTTGAAATATAATTAATCGGGTTCTGAACCATTCCACACCAGAAATTCCCAAACTCTCTGACTCTTAAATTCCTAAACTCCTCTACCTGTTTGGGTCGCTAAGGTCTGCGCCAATACCTTCTATACCGGCTGCTGTTCGGAAGCCGCTGACGAGGCAGTCTTTCCAGAAGTTGAAGACAGAGCGGCTTTTGGCGCGTACCACCTGAATGTCTCCGGGTCGAAGCTCTTCGCCTTGCTTCGGATTGTCAGAAGTGATCACTATTTTGTTGGCTACTTTCGAGAGTATCTTCTTCCCAAATGACTGGCGCTTGTCATCGTCTTTGGTTAGTACATCTACTTTAAAGTTCTGGTAACGGACATTCAGATTGCCAGTTGCCTTGTTGCGGTACAACTCCATGCTGAAATCACTTTTCTGCAGACTGCCTTCCTTCACGCTGATGAAAGTCGTAGGCTCCAGTATAGGATTCAATACAGCCGGGTCGGCTGGCCCGCAGTGCCCTGTATAGTATGATAGGCATTGGGATCCAGCAGGTCAAGCCGGATGGTAGCGGCTATAGGCGC
>NZ_AKIS01000237.1:0-6451 GCF_000277005.1 Pontibacter sp. BAB1700
TGATAATTTTGTCTTGAGTGGTCATGATATAATCGGGTTAATAATTAAATGACGTCACATTCAATTTACTTAAACTGTCAGATTATATCTTGACTATCTCACATTAGCCAACCTCTCCTTTTCTGTCTAATCATCTAATTTTTGTACTGCGCTTCTGAGTCTGCCAGCAGTTGATTTAGCATATATCTCCGTAGTCTTTACACTTCTATGACCCAAGAGGCTTCTTATATCAACTATATTCGCATCAGTATTTAAGAGGTTACATGCAAAGCTGTGACGAGCATTGTGAAACGTTATATGTTTATTTATACGTGCTTCTACCATCCAGTTCTTTAAGATGATGTTCGATTGGCTATAGCTAAGACCTTTGAACACCTTATCATTGGGTTTACCTTGTAATTCTAATCTAATGAAGTCTATAGTATTTTTTGTTAAAGGTATAGTTAGGGATTCCTCTGTTTTACCCATTTGAACAGAGCATTCGTAAGCTTCACCTCCAAGAGAATATATATCTTTGACCTCTAATCTCAGTACATCACCAAATCGAAGTCCTGTGTAGCAACTGAATATGAAAGCTTTCTTCAATAGGGTATGATTTTCAAATGACGTTGCTTTAAGCTTTTCTATTTCCTGTAGAGTTAGAAAGCTTCTTTTAGGTTGTTTATATTTTTTACGCCCTTTAATGTTATGTGCTGGGTTAGTCGTGATGATACCTTTTTCGATTGCCGATTTGATTACAATCGAAAATTTTTCAAAATATGCCAATGCGGAATTGTTGCTAAGACGCTGGTTCTTGCGTGACATTGCTTTATTGAAAAGGTAGTCATGATAGCTTTTAGCTAAGTCTACTGTCAAGTCACTAAACTTTATAGTCAAAGAGCCAACGAACTTCTGAAAGTGATTGAAGGAAGAGATGTATTGCTGTTGACCTTCATCTCGTTTACTTTCGGCATAAAATCTGAAGTACTCAATAAAATCTGAACTTGATGATAAGTTCGATTTCGCACCAATTGCGTGTGGTTTGTTTCCCTTGAGAAAATCATCAACAAACTTCATAGCTTTTGCCTTGGCTTCATCATTTATCAATTTAACTTGAGGATTGCTTTCATCTGGATATAATTTTCCCAACTTAACATATTCTCTTTGTTTAAAGCCATAGTAGATGTCTGCATAAATGCTTGTGAATTTTTTTATTCTTGCGTAATCTTAATTTTATATTCATGGTAAATTATAATTATAGGTAACTGTTAAATAATTTCTCTGTACTGCTAGTATTAGCTGTGTTAAGTCTTTCTGATGTTGTAAGTGCTTCACGTAATTGTTTAGTCGAGTAATAAATTTTGTTCCCATCTCTTATCTGCTTGTATCTAATGCCTCTCTCACGAAGAGTTTCTTTGCTGATATCCAATAGGTATGCAGCATCATCCTGAGTAATGATATCTGTTTCCCAAAGTGTCTTTTTAGTCATGCTTTTAAGATGAAGCAATTGCAACTCATACAGTGCTTGTTGTTTATCTGTGGTTTTCTTTTCCATTTTATTAGAGTAAAAATTTTCAAAATCCTCCTTTATGGAATCGAGAAATGGAAATGTTTAAAAATATTTTCATTTTTTCTAAAAGTTCTTTTTTTTGTAATATAATTCTGCTGTTAAATCTAATTATCGGAAGCTTTTTGGATTCTATCATTCTCCTGATTGTTCTTGTAGATATCCCGAACAGGATAGAAGCCTCTTGTATGGACAGGTATGCCTTTTCGTGAAGGTTATTCTCGATTACATGGAAAGTGGCACCAGTTTCTAATTCAGACGTTGTAATCTTTTGCTCTTTTAACCTCCGTTTGTAGGCTCTTTTGGCGCAGTAATCTGAACAGTTCTTAGTGACAGTAGTCTTTGCTATAAACTGTTTTCCACAGAACTGACATTTGCGAGTTAGTCTAATGTTGCTACTCATATTAATGGTCTACTAAGGTCTAAGGAAGTCAGCAACGGACAGGAGTGGACTGTAGTGGACATAATCTCCCCACCAGACAGCACTAAAATGAAAAAGGAAGAATTCGTAACAAAAACGTAACAAATTCTTCCTTTAAAACAGGTTGGGAGCCTGTCGAATTCTTCTAAAATCGTGTCATACGCTCTAAAAAAGCGGTTTTTGAGTCGACCTATTTGCCGATGCAGAATTTTGTGAAGATGTTGTCCAGCAAATCATCCGTTGTGATCTCTCCGGTGATCTGGCCTAGACTGTAAAGCGCACGGCGTATATCAGCTGCCACCAGGTCGCCGCTCATGCCCAGGCCCAGCCCGTTCAGCACATCGTCCAGCGCTTCATAGGTTTTGTTCAGACTGTCGACGTGACGCAGGTTGGTCACGATGGTTTGCTGCTGTGTATTTAGTTTGCCCAGGTTCACCTTGTCCACCAACGCTTGCTTCAGGTCCTCCAGGTTAGCACCCTCTGCGGCGGATATCTGCACCATACCTTCTATACCTGCGAAAGCAGCCAGTTTTTCTGGAGAGGCCTGGTCAATCTTATTCGCTACCGGCAGGAAAGGCAGTTTCTTGGGGTTTAGTACTTCCAGTTCTGACTGCAGTTCTTCCGGCGTGGTGTCGGTGATGTCGAACAGGTAGATGATCAGGGAAGACTGGCTTAGCTTCTGCATGGTGCGCTCCACGCCGATGGCTTCCACTTTGTCGGTTGTTTCGCGCAGACCGGCTGTGTCGATAAAGCGGAACGTCACTCCCCCGATGTTGATCTCGTCTTCGATGAAGTCACGTGTCGTACCAGGCACATCCGATACAATGGCTTTCTCTTCGTTGAGTAGTTTGTTGAGCAGAGTAGACTTACCAGCGTTTGGCTTGCCCACGATCACAGTCGGTACGCCGTTCTTGATCACATTGCCCAGCTCAAAAGACTTGAGCAGTTCGCGGATGATCTGCTGAATGTTCAGGATCAGGATACGCAACTGGTCACGATCGGCAAACTCCACATCCTCTTCCCCAAAGTCAAGCTCTAACTCGATCATGGAGGCAAAATGCACCAGTTCGGCCCGCAGTCGCTTGATCTCCTGCGAAAACCCGCCCCGCATCTGCTTCATGGCCACTTCATGCGAAAGAGCGGAGTCAGAGGCGATCAGATCGGCCACGGCCTCTGCCTGTGCCAGGTCAAACTGTCCGTTCAAAAAAGCACGTTTCGTAAACTCCCCGGCATTGGCCAGACGGGCACCTTTTTTCAGGAGCAGCTGCATGATCTGCTGCACAATAAAGTCAGAGCCGTGGCAGGAAATCTCCACCACATTTTCCTTGGTGTAGGAGTGAGGAGCCACAAAGAGCGAGACCAGCACTTCATCGACAATCTTGTCCCCATCGCGCAGCGTTCCAAAGTGGATGGTATGGCTGGCTTGTTGGGTGAGGTCTTTTCCTTTGAAAACTGAATTGGTGATGGTGATGGCTTCCGGGCCCGAAAGGCGGATCACCGCGATGGCGCCTGTTCCGGACGCTGTGGCTACCGCTGCAATGGTATCTGTATGTATGAGCTGATTGGTCAAGGTATAGCAGGTGTTTAAAACACAAAATTACGCATAAATCAGGCATTCTTCATGAAACATTCGTGAATCCTACTTCCTGCTATACTCTTCCCAGGTTTTACTCTTGTGATGATTGTCCCCAAAATAAGTCAGGATTTTGTGAAAGGTGGAGGCATCGAGGTAACCAGGTACGGGTGTGAGCATGTTGAACTTTTCGTCCAGGTATACGGTAGTCGGGTAACTCATCTGTCCCTGTAGCAGGGCTATAGCCAACTCGTGTGCCCGGTATTGTTCCTTGAAAGTATAGGTATGGCCATTGAGGGTGATCGGCTTTTTGCCCTCAGCGTCAAGCTTCACGGCATAGTAGTTCTTGTTAATGTAAGCCACCACCGCAGGATCAGTGAAGGTAGACTTGTCCATCTTTTTGCACCAGCCACACCAGTCGGTATACACATCAATCACGACTTTCCGAGGCTGCTTCTTGATCTTTTCGGCAGCTTCTTCTATGCTGAGCCAATTAATCTTAACTTCTTTTTGAGGAGTATTTTCGTCAGGCGATACATTGTGCCAGGTATAGCTGGAGAATAGCAGCAGTGCGAGCAATGGCAGGAGGAATGTTTTCTGTAGCATAGCAGGTTATCTTTGAATCAGAACGCTTAAAGTTATGCTTTTTATATAGGTTGCTTTATACCTTGTTTTCAATCTAATGTCCTACGGTTTGCACACGCTTCTGTCGGCGCAGCTTGCCGTGGGTGGGCGAAAAAAGAAAGGCTAGCAGAAACTCTATACCTGTCACGGTAGCGATAGCTCCGGCAATGGACCCATCGAGCCAAACCGCCAGGTAGTACCCGGCAAATGAGGCAATAACCCCTAGCAGGACCGAGATTCCCAGCATGGTCTTGAAATCGTCGGTAAGTAGGTAGGCTGTAGCTGGAGGAGCAACCAGAAAGGCCACCACCAGGATAGCACCTACCGACTCAAACGAAGCTACCGTCGTCAGCGACACGGCACCCATCAGCAGGTAATACCACAGGGTAGTGGAAATGCCTATGGCTGCCGCAAAAGCCGGGTCAAAGGTGGTCAGGAAAAGCTCCTTATATCCCAATACAATAAATAAGCCGATTAGCAGTGTGACCACTGCCAGCATCCAGACAGTGCGGGGACCCATGCTCAGGCCTCCTTCGGTGATGATCAGGTCGAGCGGTACATAAGCTATTTCGCCATAAAGTACGCAGTCCTGGTCAAGGTCTACCTGACCGGCAAATACGGAGATCAGGATGATGCCGATGGCAAAAAGCCAGGTGAAGGTGACGCCAATGGCCGCATCGGCCTGTACCCGCGCAAAGCGGTGGAAGAACTCTATCAGGAAAGTGGTGAGCACACCCAGCAGACCGGCCCCAATCAGCATCGGAATGGTATCACGCGAGCCCGTAAACATAAACGCGATCACAATGCCCGGCAGCACCGCATGCGAAATAGCATCGCCCACCATGGCCATGCGCCGCAGTATCAGGAAGCAACCCAACAGACTGCAGCATGTGGCTACCAGACTACCCGTCAATATGATCCAGAATGCGTTCATGTTTTATTATAGTTAGCGAATGTGTGATGGAGTGAATGAGTGATTGTTTTTATTTTATGAAATTTTCATACTCGTAGGCGAGAACCCTTTTACCTAATTCTTATTAAAATATCTTGTATGATTTGGTTCGTTCATTACCTGTTTTTGCGGATTTTAAATCACTCATTCACCCCATCGCGCATTTGCTAAATTTTATGGAATCCTCGCGCTATGCGGATCGAGATCGGGATAGTTGAGTTCTTCGATCAGACGCTGCTCCAGTTCCGGGGTGATGATGTGCTCGATGGTCTCGGCGTCTTCATGCACGTGGTCGGAGGCCAGATTCAGGTACTGCGTCAGGTATAGCTCCCATAGGCGATGGAGGCGTACGACCCGACGACCGCGTTTTTCGCCCTCCGGTGTCAGCAACCAGCGCTTGTCCTCTTTTTGGAGATAACCTTGCCGCTTTAGTTTCTGTAATCCGCGTATGGCTTCCTTCCTGGGTATATTGCGTCTTTCCAGTAATTCTTCCAGACTGCGGGCACTGTCATAGTCCTGTCGGAGTTCACCTAACTGGTAGAGTAGTTTGAGGAGGTTTTCTTCCAGAATTCGCGTTTTATTGCGTCGCTGCCGCAAGATACGGGCAATCCAGCCGCGACCGGGAGCAAGGGCGAACGACAGGATCGCAATCATCGACACGATCAGCACAATCCAGGGCCCTGTCGGCATAGAAGGGGCCGTGTATGAGACAAAGGCGCCCGCTATACCTGAAAATGCCCCTATCAGCGCAGCAAGTACCAGCATGACTTTCAGGTTTTCGGTCCAGAAGCGAGCCGCCGCAGCCGGTGTGATGAGCATAGCGGCCATTAGTACAACGCCTACAGCCTGTATACCGACCACTACTGCAAAAACTGTGAGCGTTGTGAGAAGTAACTCCAGTCCGCGTACCGGAAAGCCGATGGTGCGGGCATAGGCCTGGTCGAAACAGAGTAGGGTAAGTTCTTTAAAAAATAGCACCACAGCTACCAGAAGCAATACCGCTACCACCCCAAAAGCGATCAGGTCTTCGCCGATAAGCGAAGCCGCACTACCAAACAGAAACTTGTCGAGTCCACTCTGAGCAGCATTGCCGGTCTGCTGTATGGCAGTAAGCAGAAGGATACCAATCCCAAAGAAGACCGAGAGCACCAGCCCGATGGCTGTGTCCTCTTTGATGCGTGAACGAGAAGTAATGTAATCGATCACCACCAGCGAAAGCCAGCCCGTTACAAATGCGCCGATCAGCAGGATGAAGGGGTTTTTGGTGCCTGACAGGATAAAGGCCAGGCAGACACCTGGCAGCACGGCATGTGCCACGGCATCGCCCACCAGCGC
>NZ_AKIS01000238.1:0-11863 GCF_000277005.1 Pontibacter sp. BAB1700
CCTGCAGGCGGTACTTGAGCTGACCCGACTTGAAGGCATCATCCCTGCGCTGGAAACAGCCCATGCTCTTGCCGCGATCGGCAGACTAGGGCCAAGCCGGAGGAAGTGGTAGTGATCAACTTATCAGGGCGTGGTGACAAAGACTTGGCAACTTACTTAGACAGATTCAACTTCGATGGAAAATAGAATTCAGCAACTATTCGCACAGAAACCAAAGGGCTTGCTATCGGTCTACTTCACGGCCGGCTTCCCGAATTTAGAAGACACGGTGCCGATCATACTGGAACTGGAGAAGAACGGGGTTGACCTGATCGAAATCGGCATGCCTTTTTCAGACCCGCTGGCTGACGGTCCGACCATTCAGCAAAGCTCTGAAGTGGCGATCCGCAATGGCATGACTATACCTAAGCTGTTTGCCCAATTGCAGGACATCCGGCAGCATACCCAGATTCCGCTGGTGCTGATGGGCTACCTAAACCCGGTGATGCAGTACGGCGTGGAGCGCTTTATGCAAAAAGCAAGCGAACTAGGTATAGACGGTTTGATTTTACCGGACCTGCCATTGTCAGATTATGTGCGGGAGTATAAGGAATTGTTCGAGCAAAACGGGCTCAGCAATATTTTCCTGATCACGCCGCAGACACCGGAGCAACGCATCCGCGAAATCGATGCGCATACCAATGGCTTTATTTATATGGTTTCGTCGGCCTCGGTAACAGGAAGCACCACGGGTCAGTCTGTAGTCAACACGGGCTATTTTGAACGGGTAAACGGAATGGGTCTTCGAAATCCGGGCATCATCGGCTTTGGTATCCACAACCACGACACGTTCACGCAGGCCTGCAACCACGCCAGCGGCGCGATCATCGGCAGTGCTTTTATCAAGGCACTGGCCAAAGAGGGCAGCCTGACCGAGAACATCAGCACATTTATTCGAAGCATCAGACAGAACGAAATCGCATGATCATACAATTGCAACAAGGTATACCTAACCAACTACTGGAAGTTATACTGCAGGAAGTAAAAGGTATAGGCTTTAAAGCCAATGAAGTAAAAACGCAGGAAGCACACTACATTGTCGGCATCGGCAAGAAAGACTTTGATATCCGTACACTGGGTCAGTTGCCGGGCGTTGCGGACATCCACCGCGTGTCAGACGAGTACAAGCTGATCTCTCGCAAGTGGCGCGTGAATCCGACGCTGATCGACTTGGGCAATGGTGTGGTGATCGGAGAGGGCAACTTCAGCATTATGGCAGGTCCGTGCTCTATTGAAAGTGAGCGGCAGATCGAGCTGGTAGTGGAACACCTGAAAGCCAACAACGTGAAGATCATGCGGGGCGGTGTGTTCAAGCCACGCAGTTCGCCTTATGCTTTTAGAGGGAGTGGGCTGGAAGGGCTGCGCATGTTCCACCAGCTTTGCAGCCAGAACGGCATCAAGATCATTACGGAAGTAATGCAGGTATCGCAGATAGAAGACATGATAGACTACGTAGATGTGTTTCAGGTAGGAGCCCGTAACAGCCAGAACTTCAATTTGCTTGATTCACTGGGTGAGGCACAAAAAGCCCGTTTTGCTGAAGCGTGGCATCTCCGGCACGTTGGAAGAGTTGCTGCAAGCGGCGGAATACATTTTCTCGAACGGCAATGAAAAGATCATGCTTTGCGAGCGCGGCATCCGCTCCTACGAAAACGCCTACCGTAACGTACTCGACCTGAACGCGGTGCCGGTGCTCAAGGCCAAAACCCACCTGCCAGTGATTGTCGATCCATCGCACGGCATCGGTCTGCGCGACCATGTAGAGCCCATGTCACTGGCCGCTGTGATGGCAGGTGCCGACGGCGTGATCTACGAAACGCACCAAAAGCCGGAAGAAGCCTTCTCGGACGGGCAACAGACAGTTAACTTCCAGGAATCTGAACGTCTGATCAAGCGCATGCGACAGGCCTTTGCGTTAAGGGAGAGCTTTTAAGGTATAGCTGTCTGAATCTTCATACAGGGCCCCTTCTCCAAAGATTATTAAAGCTACAAAAGCCTGATGCGGAAGTGTCAGGCTTTTGCACTCTAAGTTATAACCAACCTTGCTTTTTGCGTACTAAATCATATAACATTTGCCTATGCAGAAACTATACTTACTAATAGAGATTAAACTAATACTTCCGGTGCTTTTAGCTACAATGCTTTTCACCAGTTGCACGTCACTTCAGGAATCTTCTAAGTATTCGTTTTCTGAAGGAATCTATAAGGCAAAAATTTCAAGAGAACCGGCAGCCAAAGTATACGTGGACATGGGGGAAGAATCACTCAGACTATATCCCGCGCAAGATTACACAAGAGGACAAGCTGTTCAGCTCGATACGACGTCCAAAATTACACTCGCTATACCTGAGGAACTAGATGCGGCGCCAGGCCATACCTATACCTTCTCAAAGCCGTCCTTTGATCTGGATGTGCTCACCATCCCGTTTAAATACCGACCGGGCACGGCAGGCATACCGAATCAACTCAACACGACTTTTCAGGGAGCGCTGTTTATAGGAGCTCGCCGGGATGTTTTCCGAATCAATTACAAAGCGACTCCTGTGGGCAATCACCGGCGTTTTTTGAACCATTTCGGGTATAGTTTCGGCTTGTTTTCAGGTATAGGCGCTACAACTGTGAACGAGGCCGTGACAGGTGGACAGGTAGGGTATGAATATGAAGGTGTTGTGTTGTTGAATGGGGTGGCGGGTATTGTTGGCATCAACAATTTCACCTTCGGTTTGGCGCTGGGCTTTGATCATCTCCTCGATAAGTACCGCCACGATTGGGTATACCAGCGCAAGCCCTGGTTAGGTTTGGCTTTTGGCTTGAACCTGAACTAGTGGGCTGCGGCCTATTAGAAATCATGAATTCAAAATTAGAAATGCTGTAAAGCTTAATCTTCTTGATTTGCCAGTCAGGAGCTCTTCCATAAAATTAGATTTATGGAATACCTTCTTCATGCCTTTAAAAGAACTGAAGGCAAGGAACAACTGAATGAAATGACAAACTTCTTAATTAACATAAGACTTTGGTTTTTAGACTAAACCAATATGCATAAAAAAGCCCGGTACAATTCAGTACCGGGCTTTCTGTTTTAATTTGCTTTTTTATCTAGCGTTTCATCTAACCACTTGAAGAATTCACGCTGCCATACCATGGCGTTTTGCGGCTGCAGCACCCAGTGGTTTTCATCCGGCAGATATAGCAAGCGGCTCTTGATGCCTTTCAGCTGTGCCAGCTGGAAAGCTTGTAAGCCTTGCTCTATACCTACCCGGAAGTCCTGTCCGCCCTGCACGATCAGGATCGGCGTGTCCCACTTATTAGAAAGTTCGATCGGGTTGTACTCCTTGTAGCTCTGAGGAGACTTCGTATCCCAATAAGGCCCCTTCAATTCGTTGTTGGCAAAGAACATTTCTTCGGTGGTGCCATACCAGCTGCGCATGTCAAACAGGCCATCATGCGCGATGAAAGTCTTGAAACGACCTTCATGCAGACCAGCCAGCATAAACACGGAGTAGCCACCGTAGCTCGCGCCGATCGCTCCCAGTCGGCCTTTGTCTACATAAGACTCCTTGGCCACATCGTCGATGGCAGACAGGTAGTCGCGGATAGCTGACCGCCCCAGTCGCCGCTGATCTGACGGTTCCATTCTTCACCATGGCCCGGCATGCCTCTACGGTTAGGAGCCACTACGATGTAGCCCTGAGCCGCTATCAGCTGCAGGTTCCAACGGTAAGAGTAGAACTGGGTAAGAGCCGATTGCGGGCCGCCCTGGCAGTAAAGTAGTGTCGGGTATTTCTTATTTGGGTCGAAGTCCGGCGGGTATACCACCCACGAGAACAGGTCTTTGCCGTCGCTGGCTTTGGTCACACGTGGCTCTACTTTGCTCTTCGCCAGCTTGCTGTATACCTCGTCGTTCACCGTGGTTAATTGCGTCAGCTTGCCAGACTTGGTATCCAGACGGTACAGTTCCGGTGCGCGGTTCATGTCGTTGCGTGACACGATCAGGTTGTTGCCTACCTGCCCCACGATACCGTTCACATCGAACTGTCCTTTGGTAACCTGGCGTATGCCTTTGGCCGTGAACTTGTCGAGGTTTTTCGGAAGCGTGATCTCGTATACCTGAATCGTGCCTTTGGTTGGGGCCACAAACCAGATTTTGCTGCCGTCGTTGCTCCACTCAAAACCGTTGATGGTTTCGTCCCAGTCCTTGGTCAGGTTGTACTTTTTGCCAGACTTAGTGTCCAGCACGATCAATTCGTTCTGGTCAGCCTCGTTGCCATCTTCGTCCATGGCCAGCCAAGCCAGTTTTGATCCATCGGCGCTGTAAGTTGGATGGGTGTCGTAGCCTAGGTTGCCTTCGGTGAGGTTAGTCGTTTTTCCGCTGGCGATGTCATAGCGGTAAATATCGGTGTTGGTGCTCACGGCGTAGTCCTTGCCGAACTTCTTCTTGCTCACGTAAAGGATCGCCTTGCTGTCCGGGCTCCAGATGACGTCTTCTTTGCCACCAAAAGGCTTTTGAGGCGCATCGAATGGCTCGCCTTTCATCAGGTCAACCGGTGTGCCCAACTGCCCATTATTGTAGCTGGCGTAGAAGATGTGCTGAAACTTACCGTCTTCCCATGTATCCCAGTGGCGGTAGTTCAGGTTGTCGTACACGTAAGCATTGGACTTTTTTAGCTCCGGGTATATGTCGGAGCTGTGCATCTTTTTCACTTCCACTTCGCGGGAAAACAGTAGGTGTTTTCGTCCGGAGAGAAGCGTACGTTGCTCAGTCCGCCTTCCACGCTGGTTAGTTGTTTGGGTTCACCTTTGCCGCCGGCTAACTGCCACAGCTGACCTTTGTGCAGGTATACGATGTTGCCTGTCGCCTTGTCGATGTGCACCACGCTTTCGCCGCCTTTGCTAGAAGTGAGCTGCGTTGGCTGTCCGCCTGAAACAGGTATAGCATAGAGGTTACGCTCACTGTTGTTTTCCTGTACATTGGGGTAGCTTACGCCGTAGATCACCGATTTACCGTCAGGAGTAACGGTTTCGGCAGAAACACGGCCCAGTTGCCAGAGTATTTCCGGTGTCATACGCTGTTGTGCCTGCACCATCGTTGCGGCAAACACGCCAGCTAGTATCATTATCTTTTTCATTGCTCCAAAAATAACCGAAAACCCGACATCTTGAAACGACAATCGTATACCTTGTGAAAAAGAATCAGGTATAGGCATGGTATTACGCCAGCCGCAACCTATATTTGCAGCAATGAAAGGCACAATGGCACATCTGCACCATCATCATGCACGAAGCAATCGTTTCGGAGCCGTCTGCCTATGGATTTGATTTAGTTTACTAAAATATTCTTTCCAAAAGCCTGACTCCGAACAGAGTCAGGCTTTTTTTGTTGTCTGAATCAGGATTTACAGGATTCAAGGATTTACAGGATTTACAGGATTTATTAATCATTCGTCACTATTGATTACACATTCAATATAATGGATTTAGTTATAGTTGATTACAAAGCGGGTAATGTGCAGTCGGTGCAGTTTGCGCTGGAGCGACTCGGTGTACAGGCCACACTGAGCTGCGATTTTGAGACGATCAAGGCGGCGGACAAGGTCATATTTCCGGGCGTGGGGGAGGCCTCGTCGGCCATGGCACAGTTGCGGGCCGCAATCTGGATAAGCTGCTACCGACACTTGAGCAGCCTTTTTTTGGAGTTTGTCTGGGTATGCAGTTACTCTGCGAACATTCTGAAGAAGGTGATACTGATTTGCTCGGCATTATCCCTTTGCCGGTAAAGCGTTTTGAGACAGACCTGAAGGTGCCACACATGGGCTGGAACCAGTTAGAGAAGCTGCAATCTCCTTTGTTTGAAGGTATAACCGAAAGGGAATACGCCTATTACGTGCACAGCTATTACGTGCCCTTGAGCGAATATACTATCGCCCAGACTTCTTATCCGGAGCCATTCTCGGCCGCTTTGCAATACAAAAACTTTTATGCTGCGCAGTTTCACCCCGAAAAAAGTGGTCCTGCCGGTTCACAGATCCTTAAAAACTTCCTTGCCTTATGATGGAGATTATCCCTGCCATTGACCTGATCGGCGGCCAGTGCGTGCGCCTGACTGAGGGCGACTTCGCTCAGCAAACCACCTACGACAGCAATCCACTCGAAGTAGCCAAACGTTTTGAAGCGAACGGCATCAAACGGTTACACCTGGTAGACCTTGACGGTGCCCGCGCCCGAAAGCCAGTGAACTTAAATGTGCTCGAAAACATTGCCGCCAACACCAGGCTCACCATCGATTTTGGCGGTGGATTGCAGTCAGACGAAGCCGTTAAACAGGCTTTTGATGCGGGTGCAGCACAGATTACGGCAGGTAGTATAGCGGTGCGTGAGCCGGAGAAGGTGAAAAACTGGCTGTTGCAGTACGGGGCCGATAAGATCATCATTGGGGCCGATTTCAAAGGCACTAACATCGCCATCAGCGCCTGGACCGAAGAGAGCAAATACCCGCTGCAGGATTTTATGTCGGGCTATCTGAAGACGGGAGCCAAACTTTTCATCTGCACCGATGTTAGCAAAGACGGCAAGTTGCAGGGACCGTCCACCAACACCTACCGTCACCTGAAACTCACCTTGCCTGATGCTCAAATAATTGCCAGTGGCGGCGTAACAACCGTACAGGATCTGGATGAACTGCAGGAGATCGGGGTAGCCGGTGCCATCATCGGAAAGGCGATCTATGAAGGAACGATTACATTGAAGGACTTAGCGCGATTTTTATGTTAACTAAACGCATTATACCTTGTCTGGACATCAAAAACGGCCGCACCGTTAAAGGAGTCCGTTTTGAGAACATCCGCGATGCAGGCGACCCTGTGGAGCTGGCCAAATGGTATGCCGAACAGGGTGCCGACGAACTGGTGTTTCTGGACATCACTGCTACCAACGAAGAGCGCAAAACTTTTGCCGAGCTGGTACGCGACATTGCCCGCCACATCGATATTCCTTTCACTGTGGGCGGCGGCATCAGTGCCGTGGCTGATGTGGAAGTGCTGTTGCAGGCCGGTGCCGATAAAGTGTCGATCAACTCCGCCGCTATACGCAATCCGCAATTAGTGGAGGACTTGGCTAAGCGCTTCGGCAGTCAGTGTGTGACGGTGGCCATCGACACCAAGTATACGGAAGCGACCGACTGGAAGGTATACGCCCGAGCTGGAACCGTAGAGACAGAACATGCCACCGTGGACTGGGCAAAGAAAGTGGTGGAGCTGGGTGCTGGCGAGATCCTGCTGACCAGTATGAACAACGACGGCACCAAAGCCGGCTTTGCGCTGGACATTACCAAGGCCGTTTCGGAAGCTGTTTCTGTACCGGTGATTGCTTCGGGTGGGGCAGGAACGAAGGAACACTTCGCCGATGCTTTCCAGGAAGCCCAAGCAGATGCTGCCCTCGCCGCCAGCCTCTTTCACTTCCGAGAGCTTGATATTCCTGACTTGAAGGCATACCTGAAAACGGAAGGTATAGCGGTGAGGATCTGATATTTTTGAATGAGTGATGGGGTGAATGTGTGGAATATTTAAAACACTTGACTCATAAATTTAACGCTTAAAGTGCATAACGTGAAAATCGACTTTGATAAAATGGGTGGGCTAGTGCCTGCTGTGATACAGGACGCTGCTACAAGTCAGGTGCTGATGCTGGGGTACATCAACCAGGAAGCCCTGGACAAGACGCAAAAAGAAGGGCTGGTGACTTTTTTCTCCCGCTCTAAAAACCGCCTTTGGACGAAAGGCGAAACCTCTGGCCATACCTTGCAGGTGGTTAGCATCGTCGATGACTGTGACAATGATTCGCTTTTGATCAAGGTGAACCCCAACGGGCCTACCTGCCACACCGGCGACACCAGTTGCTTTGGCGAAGATCCATCAGCTAAACGCTTGGCGGCGGTTCAGTTCATCGCCAGACTGGAGGAGGTGATACAACAACGCAAAGCGAACCCGACAGAGGCGTCTTATACCAATTTCCTGTTTGACAAAGGCGTGAACAAAATTGCCCAGAAAGTAGGGGAGGAAGCCGTGGAAACTGTAATTGACGCAGTAGCCGGTAAAACTGATACCATGAAAGGTGAGGCTGCCGACTTGCTTTATCACCTGCTAGTGTTATTGGCAGCCACAGGGCTGGAGCTAGCCGATGTAGTGGCTGTATTGGAAGAACGTCATAAAAAGTAAAGACCAGTCGCGGTGGCGGCTGGTCTTCAAAATACTTTTTTCTGCTTTTGCTTAGGCGTTAGCAACTTAAGATTATTGAATTTCCCCTTCAGGGTAATGTTGCACTTGCGGGGCTTTTCCTGATTGCTGCCGTAGGAAGTAGGATCGGTGACATTCGTTATCGTTACTTCAAAGCTGCCGCTTGCAAGGCCGGTTGAAGCATTGTAAGCTTTGATCTCAATCTGCCCCTCCATACGGTTTCCGCTGCTAAATAAGGCACTCTTGCTGGTCTTGTTGTAGTAGTGGTAGTAGGTCAGGTCAGCACGCCCTGTTTTGTTATTTGAAAGGGAACGCACCGTATAAGTTCCGATATAGCCGTGCAGCAGGTCCGCCTGCTTGATGTTAAATACCAGCGCGTCGATGGTGGCGGGCTGTGACGGTGCAAAATTCAGCTGCAGCTTTTCTTCATCTGACACAAGTTGCATCTCTTTCAGACTAAGGCTGTAGACTGCCTTTTCCTCTTCTGCAGATTCCAGGTAATTAAAAGATCTTTCCATCGTAGCCTCCACCTTGGGCATGATCGAGGTGCTTTCATCCTTCTCTTTATCGCACGATACAGAGAGAAATGTAATGACTAAAAGCCATGTAGAAAGTATGATCTTTTTCATAGTTTTAATTTGACTATAAAGGTATGAAAAAGATTACTTTAGCTGCAATAAATATTAAAAATTCTTTATATAAAATCTTTGATGGCGTCAGCGATTTCGCCTCCCTTTTCCTCCTGCACAAAATGACCAGCCTCTAATCGCCTGACTTTTGCTTCCGGGAATGTGTTCTGCCACTGTTCAAGCAGGTTTAACGTAAGCAGTTTGTCTTTTTCTCCCCACAGAATCAGTTTAGGTATGGTACGAAGCTTTTCGCGCTGCTCCCAAAGGCTGGCAAACCAGGAGCCCGATGCTTTGAGTGCAATTGCAAAGTGCCAGGTGCCCATGCGGCTGCGGCTGTTGCTGAGGGGTTTTAGGTAGTGCTGGTGCACATCCTTACTCAGGTGGCGTTTCTGGTGATAGCCTCTGGGCAGGAGCAGGCGGGGCGAAAAACCCAGGTTCAGGTATAGGAACCGCCCTATGCCGCCATTGAGGAAACCGCTGATCTTCATTATTTGCGCTTCATTCTCCAGCGACCACATCCAGGTGTTCAGTATGATAAGGCGCTTCACATTCTGGGGATGTCTCAAAGCATAGTTCAGCCCGATGGGGCCGCCAAAATCATGTATTACCAGCGTAATGTCCCGGAGTTGCAGGTGCTCAATCAATTGCTCCAGGTTCTGCGCGTGCGCCGCTGGGGTATACGCAAAGGCATCAGGAGCAGGCTTGTCTGAGAGACCAAAGCCCAGATGGTCAGGGGCAATGCAGCGGTGTGTCCGGCTGAGTGCTTTTATTTGCTGTCGCCATACAAACGACCAGGTGGGCGTGCCATGCACAAAGACGATGGGTTCGCCCTGCCCTTCATCTACATAATGCATCTGCCCGGCTTGCAGCGCCATTGTATGGTGTGCAAAGGGGTATAAAATGCGATCAAGCCATCGGGGAGATTTCATGCTGATTTTCTAAAATTCAATTATCACTTCTTATACTTCATGATCAGGAGGGAAGCCACGTCATCTATGGGGTAGTTGTCGTAAAACAAAAAATGGTTTGCCATCCCGTCGATGGAAGCGAAGAGGAGTTTAGCTTCGAGTTCAGGGAATGGAATACCCGCCTCCATCAGATTCTGTCGGATGCGCTCTTCGATGTAAGCAGTCTCCTCCTGCATATCGTGCAGGAGTTGCCTGACTACCTCTGACTGCATCCGGATGCCGTGCAGCAGTTTCCAGAAGTCTTTTTTTTCTTTCAGCAGTTTTACAGTCTGCTGAATATGTTGCGCTATACCTGAGCCAGCCTGTTCAGAAGCGGGCTCAAAGGAAGCATGAATGTCTTCTACGCCGCGGCGGAAGATTTCTGCCAGCAACTCGTCTTTGCTTTTAAAGTAATTGTAAAGCAAACCGAGTGACATGCCTGCCTCTTTGGCAATACTGCGGATCGAGGTGGCTTCATAGCCTTGCGATGCAAATAGCCTCAGGGCTACCTCAACTAACCTGTTAATACTGTGCTCTCTTCTTTCCTGAAACCGGGTCATGGGAAGGTGAATATTTGCTCAAATATACTATGATTGAACGTTCGTTCAAAGATTAAGTTGAGTTTTGACCTGCCTATTTTACCAAAACGCATATTTTTTCAAAAGCGTATACCTGGCGCCAGCATAGATGATACGTGGTATTTTATCTATACCGGGTTAGAACATATAAGCGACAGCCAGGTTATAAACACATAGTGCCTGTGCCCGTATTCATCTGAAACTGACTCTACGTGAAAATTAAAACGCTCCTTCAAAAATGGTGGGTATGGCTACTCCTCATACTCGCCTCTCTTTTTATCATTATCGCAATTCTGACATCTCAATATTTTAATCCCTGGCTGCAGCGTGAGTTGGAGTCGCGTGTGAGAGAAGAATCAAACGGCCTCTATACCTTGAAACTGAACGGGCTTGATTCATCCCTGCTAAGCGGGCGCTTCACAGCAGACTCTATCCACTTGATACCTGACTTTGAAGCCTGGGACAAGCAGCATGAAATCAGCCAGCAGGACACGGTTGCGGCAGCGGCGCCTCGTACACTAATGAATCTCAAAACAGACAGACTGGTGTTGGCAGGCATTAACTTCATCGGCATCCTAAGAGGGGAGCCGCTCGATTTGAACAAGCTTAGGGTTCTTCAGCCTACTGTGCTGATTACCGAAATGCGTCAGGACACGACGGCGAGCCACGAGCCGCTGCACAAGTCTGTGGACGGGATTATGAAAAACCTGCAGATCGGTACGATTGAGGTGGAGAAGGCGACGCTGCGTATCCGTGAAGGCCAGAATGCGGAGACAGACCGGATCTCCTTGTGGGACTTTACCATGGAGGTGAGAGATCTTCAGCTTGACAGTACCGCATTTGAAGATGGGGAGCGGGCTTATTATGCCAGACTTATTGCGTTTGAATCTGGGAAAGCTGAATTCACCCTTCCTGACGGAACGTATCGCTTGCAGGCTGCAGCCCTCAAAGCCAATACCGAAGACGGGACGATTAACATTGGCAACCTCCAAATCATCCCGCTTCTGGACAATGCGGCGCTTGCCCGCCAGAAAGGCAAGGCCGTGTCGACCATGCGGCTGGAGGTGCCGGAGATCAATCTGAGCGGCGTAGACTTTGCATTGCACTCCCGGCATAATAACCTGATGGCTAGGCATGTAGTGATCAAGAACCCGTCTCTGAGTGCGTTTATGGATCGGAAGAACTTCACTGCCAAAGGAAACAAACCACTGCCGCATGACATCATCCAGCAATTGAAAACCGGCCTGACCCTTTTGAAAATAGAGGTGCAGGGCATGCACATCCGGTATGAAGAACTGGCAGAGGAAGCGACTGAGAAAGGCATCATTACCTTTGAGAATCTGTATGCCATCATCACAAATGTGACCAATGACAGGAACCGCATGTCAGCTGACAACCCGGCCGTTATCGATGCCAAAGCCGAACTATATGGAAAGGCGCCT
>NZ_AKIS01000239.1:0-1909 GCF_000277005.1 Pontibacter sp. BAB1700
TTTGTCAGTCTCGCTTTCAGTTTCATTGATCTGGTTCAGCAGCTGATCGCTCTCAGGCGTGCCAAAGCCGGTGGTGTTGAACCCGCCCGGGCCGGCAAAGCTTGTGTGGAAAAGGGCTTGAAATTGAATACGAAAGGATTGCCTGAAATCCCTCTGAAATGCATGTCATAGTCCAGTTGCTCTATCTTCTGGTTGTAAACATTTCCCTCCAGTGGCTGCAAACTGACAGGTATACCTGCTTTGGCTGCGTGTTGCTGAAAGACAAGTGCCATTTGCTCGTACATGGTGTTGCCGGCTCTGTAGAGCAGCTCAATACGCAAATCTTCCCGCTGGCCATTCAGATTTCTGTACCAGCCATTTTGCTCCTGAATCCAGCCAGCAGCTTTTAGTAGCGTAACTGCCTGCTCAGGGCTGTACGGGCGTGGCTGTAGCTGTGGATGGTAAAAGTCTTTGCGGTCAGGAGGTATAGGACCTACTGTCGGCGTAGCGTAGGACTGCTGGCTAACCCGAATCATGCCGTTCACATCCATCAGGTGTGCAATGGCCTGCCGGGTTCGTTTGTCGCGGAACCTGGCCTTGCGCGTGTTAATCGCAGCATAGATCAGGTCATAGCCTTGCGGGGTATGCAGCTCATAGTTTTTCAGGAAGTTGCCATCCTGCTGTAGCTGTTCAAATTCATTGACAGGGATATTGTCCAGCACATCGAGTTGCGCATTTTTGAGCGCCAGCAGGGCCGTGGTATTGTCAGGTATAATCTGAAAATTAATCTGCTCAGGATTGGCGTTGAGGTAACTGGCGGCATGGCCTGTGTTCTTTCCCCACCAATTGTCTTTGCGTTTCAGCACAACGTGCTGCCCTGTAGCCCACTCAGCAAGTCTATAGCCGGCACTTCCCTGTAATATGTCTTTACTATCTGGTGAGCCCAGCTTGTTGCATCGCGCCGCCACAGCCCGTGTATGAGCTGTGTTATACTGGGTGCTGTCAGCCTGTGACAATGCAGTGAAAGGTATAGCTGAAAGACTGCCCTGGGGATCAAGTAGATAAGCTGGCAAAATGAAGAAGTCACCGGTCAGGAGTTGCATTTCAGGTGTAAAACCCTGGCAGACCAGTGTGAATTTTTTGGGATCGGAAGCGTCTAATTGGATGTCTTGTATAAACTCAACCTGTGAGCGAATACTCTCATTCCGTATAAAAGGAGCTTTCAGCACCTTCAGGGTGAAGGCCACATCCTGCGCTGTAACGGGGCTTCCGTCAGACCATTCGGCCTCGGGACGCAGCTGGTAATGGAAAAAAGTAAGCGAGTCTTTGCGCTCCACTTCCGGAAAAGCGGAGGCAAGACCCGGCTTCAGTGTGTTGTCTTCAAGATCTACAGTCAGCAGGCTTTGGTAAAGCAGATTGATTATCTGCAAGGCCTCCTGTGAGTTGTAGTTAATAGGGGTTATGTTTCCTGGATCTATAGCCAGGCGCAGACGCACTTCATCAGGCTGCCGTGCTGGCTGACCGCAAAAATTTAGTAGTAATAATAAGCTTAGTAGGAATGCTTGAGTTTTCCTCATTTTATCTTGACTCCCTTTAGCTAAAACCGGGTAGAGGCAAGATAGGGAAAATACAGCAATTCCCAAGTGCTGCAGTATTTACTATTTCTCAATATTAGTCCAAGTTCCTGAGCCGCCCATTGCCTTCATGGCGTCGTCAGTTTTATTTGTATTAGTTGTTGTAGTTGTGTTTGTAGTAGTTGTTGTTTCCTTAGTAGTTTCAGTAGGAGTGCCCAACAACAGGTTCAGAATGATAGTGATGATGATAGTTGCCATGATTTTAAGGGTTAAATCGGTTTATAGTGTAACAAAGAACAACACTGATGAAGACATAATAAAAGAAAGTTTTTAGACAAAGGTAACTATCAATATAA
>NZ_AKIS01000240.1:0-5375 GCF_000277005.1 Pontibacter sp. BAB1700
TAGCTACATAATTTCCTGTTATTGTATTAGCACCGTTATTTGGTAATTTGTATGTGTTTGTTGGACCCGTTTGAGTATTTGAACCAGTTGTAATAGTTGTACTTCTATATAAAACCCCTCCAACTATTATATCAGGAAAAGTATAGCTAATATTATCATCTTTCGGAACAACTACCGAATTTGGCGTAGCCGGAGGTGTGAAATCCGGTGTAGACTTAGATTCTCCACCATTTATTTGATAGGTAACTTTTAAAGATGTTTGCGTAGGTAAACCAGTAGCTGCAAAGGTCACATTGGCGTCTGTAAAATATGTGTATGCTATAGTACCGCTTTGTTGGCCTTCCACTTTAACTGTGAATTTCACTCCTAAGTGGCGGTCTTCAATTGGGTATTCAATTTGCCAAGTACCATCTGGGCTGACTTTTGTATCGTGATAGCCATGGTGATGGTCATGCGCAGGATCTTCCTCTAGATGTATGTCTACCAAGCTATCCTGTGTCCAGCCAAAACCTGATATAATAGCTACTTCTCCCGGAGCATAATCATCCTTATCAGAAACAACCGTAGGATTATAACTATCAAAGGCATTAACACCCGCAAAGGAAAGCGAAGCAATGAGCGTGACCACATACAGTAGCTTCCACTTCGCCATGTGATTTAGTAAAGTTTTACCATTCATAAATTTTTAATAAAGGGTTTAGGGTTAAGAGCTTTTCAATCATCTCACCTTCCAGACTTAAGGTGCAAGTGGTAGTAAATCAATGGTGTACATTCAGGTATGGGCATAAAAAAAGAACATAGCTTTCCTGATTGATGCATAGCAACACTACAGAAGACATGTTCTTTAGAAATAACACCCAAGCTTATATAATTTAAAATAATTAATAGCTTTATACAAAAATACACCACAAAGGTTATTACTCTTCAAATATTTTTTTTAAGTTATTTTTATTGAATACAAAATTTTATATATGTTACAGCCTCTGTTAGGAGCGCTTCTATGCAATTAATTACTCAAACTGCATGTATAGGCCATGTTATTGTAAAAACAACTTTCAAAACCAGTGCTATTTTTATTTAAATTTGTATCAGAATTTTGATATATATTTTTTTGAGTTCTGGCATAGTTTTTTCAGTATTTGCCTATACTACCAAAGACGCATCACACGTATAATGATCATGAAGAAGTACCTGCTTAGCTTATTGACACTGGCCTTTTGCTTTGCGCTCAGTCAGCAGCACGCCGCTGCACAGATTAAACTGCCACAGGCCAGCCCTGAAGCAATGGTGAAACAAACCATCGGGCTAACAGAAATAAAAGTACGCTATCATGCACCTGGTGTTAAAGGGCGCCAGATCTTCGGGTCACTCGTACCGTATGGCACGCTGTGGAGGGCTGGTGCTAACGAGGCTACTTTGATTACATTTGAAGATGATCTTTTCTTGAACCACGAGCGTGTGCCGGCTGGTACCTACTCTTTCTTTATTTTGCCAGAAAATGAAACGGAGTGGAATATTGTCCTGAACAAAGACACGACCCTGTGGGGTCTCGAAGGGTATAGTGAACTGAACGATGTGGCTTACCTGCGTGTGACACCGAAGAAGGTACCTTTCCATGAAACGCTACAATTTTCATTCAGTGATATCAGCACCAACAAAGGTACGCTAAACCTGGCCTGGGAAAACTCGCAGGTGTCGATCAACATTGAAACAGAAATCGAGAAAAAGGCTCTGGCTAACATCAACAAGGCCATCAAGGCAGCTGCTCCGGACGACTGGTATACTTGGGCGCAGGCAGCCGATTACCTGACCTCACGCAAAGACCAGCATGAAAAGGCTTTACAATACATCAACAAGTCTATCGCTATCAAAGAGAATTTCTATAATAACTGGGTGAAGGCCAGGCTCTATGCACTCAATAGAGAATACCAGGTAGCAGCTAATTTGAGTGCAAAGGCGATGCAGCTGGGACCAAAGGAACCGGAATCGTACCAGACCTATGCCCGTGAAATTGAATCGGCTTATAATGAGTGGAAGAAACGGAGGTAGTAAAAAATCACAATTCACAAGCGGGGCTTCAGTTATATAACTGAAGCCCCGCTCCTTTTTATACCTAAAAGCGGGCGATAAAACGTAAGTTAACTCGTCGGCCTGTCAGAAAGTTCGGAATAGCATAGGTCAGGTTATTTACATCGGTTACATAGCTGTAGGAAATGCGATTCTGGGCATCGATGATATTGAGCACTTCCAGACCGATCCAGAGGCTTTCCAGCGACACTTTCTTGCGATCCGTCAGGTCGTCTCCTAAGGCGATCAGCTTCGAAAAACCAATATCTACTCTTTTATAAGATTTGCCGGAGAAGGCATTGCGAAACTCTGGACGGTTAGGCGGCCCGAATGGCAAACCACTGCCATACACGGCATTCAGATACATCCGGATGGTCGGGTTATCGGGCAAATGATCCTGAAAAAACACACCGATGTTCACTAACTGGTCGGTTGGACGCCGAATATACCCCCGGTCTCTGCTTCCGATTATCTCGCCTGAACTGCTGTATACCAGGCTGGAGTCCCCCTGCACATTTTCCCTTGTCTGCATCAGTCCTAAGCTCAGCCAGGACTCCGCTCCTTTTATAAACTCCCCATTCACCCGCACATCCAAACCGGCTGCATAGGCTTTCGCATTGTTCTGTCCGTAGTAGCGCAGTCGCACGTTATCCAGATCGTAAGGCACCACATTGGTCATGTGCTTGTAATAGGCCTCCGTGGTCAGTTTGAAATCACGGTCCCAGGCTTTGAAAAGGTAGTCGCTACCAATGACAGCATGAAGGGAGCGCTGCGCCTTTAGATTCGGGTTTAGCTCTCCCTGAAAGTTGCGTAACTCTCTATAGAAAGGAGGCTGATAATAAAGCCCCACGGCAGCTTTGAAGGAGAGGTCAGGGTTTCGGCGGGTAATAAACGAGTACTGCACCCGCGGCGTGATGGTCAATTCATTGTTATAGCTCCAGTAACTGGCCCGGAGGCCATAGGTGATCGTTTTGAGGGAATCCAGTTCATAGGTATGCTGCACATAGCCATTGTAACGCTGGGTATGTAGGTCAAGCTCCGAATTAAGGGTGTAAGCCATCGACACAAAGTCTGAAGAATCAACAAAGCCGTATTCAGACAAACGATCGTTGATGCGCTCCAGGCTGGCTTTTGCACCGGCAAGGACGGTGCTGCGCGAGCTCAGGCGCCAGGTATTACGGCTCTCTGCTGCCAGTACCATGGCTTTCAAAGCGTTGCGGGCATGATCAAACTGACTGCCTATGCCCCGGTCACGCAGGCACTCGCCCATGTCGTTACGCCCTAAGGTGTTGACGTCGCAGAGGCGGTAGGCGGCCTCTATATCACGAAACTCACGCTCCAGTGAGTGTACGCCTGACACGATAAACTCAGTCAGCAGATTATCGGATACCTGATGGCTCAGGTTAGCCCCCACCTGATAGGTATCATACTCCATGTTCTCCTGCCATCGTAGGCTACTAAAAGCCGAAGCGGTGCCTGGCGGGTTCCGAAGGTGGTGGTTCGAGTTTCAGGCTCTACACGGAAATTGTTGCGGGCATAGCTGCCGAGCAGCCCTAGTGTCGTGCGCTCAGGTTCTTTGCCCAGATCGAAACTGATGTATACCTGCCCGTCTGTGAATACCGGACGGTACTGACCATCCACCTGAAGCCCCTGCAACATGTACTGGCTGTTCTTGTGGCGCAGGCCCATTAGATAGGATACACGTTTGTTCTTCGAGGCTTCCTCCAGATGAATCGCGCCACCGGTCAAACTGCCGGTAACAGAACCGGCAAACGAGGTTGGCCGCTTGTACTGGATATTAAGAACTGATGAGAGTTTGTCGCCATACTTGGGCTGCCACCCTCCAGAAGAAAACTCAACATTAGCCACTAGATCCGGATTGACAAAACTCAAGCCCTCTTGCTGCGCCGCTGAAATCAGAAAAGGGCGGTAGATTTCAATACCGTTGACATACACTAGGTTTTCGTCATAATTTCCGCCGCGCACGGAGTAGGTAGAGGACAGTTCGTTGTTGCTGGTAACACCTGGCAGTGTGGCCAGTATCATGTTGAAATCACCAAAAGCGGATGGGAGGGTTTTAGTGAGCGTTGGATCGAGGCGGGTCACGCTGACCTGTTCCCGGGTATCATCTTCACGTTTGCCCCGCACGTCAACCTGCCGCAACTGCTGCGGGTCGGCCTCTAAGACAAAGTCGAGTACCAGCTCCTGCCCTGCTTGCAATTGCACGGTCCGCTCCTGCTGCTTATACCCAAGGTAGCGCACCACAAGCACCAGCTCTTCTGCAGCAGACACCTCAGGCTATACCTGCCTTGTGCATCCGTTTGAACGCCAAGAGTACGGCCCTGCACCCCTACCGTCGCCATTTCAAGTGGCTGGCGACTGGAGTCCAGAACCGTACCCTTCACTGTTCCCTGCTGTGCAAAGGCACCTGCTGGCAGCAGCATCAAGAGCCATACCGCAAGATATCGGTGCATAGAGGGTGCTTTGATTATAAATTAAGCCTGGTTTTTCAGATTGCCAATGGTCTGAATAGGATCAGCAGAGTTGAACACAAAGCTACCGGCCACCAGCGCATCAGCGCCTTTTTCAAGCAGCAAAGGTGCATTCTGCTGGTTTACACCACCGTCAATCTCAATAAGTGCATTTGAGTTACGGGCAATGATCAGGTTTTTCAGCGCTTCAATCTTACGGAAGGTGTTTTCGATGAACTTCTGTCCGCCAAAACCCGGGTTCACTGACATCACACAAACCAAATCCACATCAGCAATTACATCGTCGAGCAGTTGTACGGAAGTATGCGGGTTAAGGGCTATACCTGCCTTAGCTCCTGTTGCCTTAATTTGCTGAATGGTACGGTGCAAGTGGTTACAAGCTTCCAGGTGCACAGATATGATCTCCGCTCCTGCCTCTCTGAACTGCTCGATGTAAAGCTCCGGCTCCACGATCATTAGGTGTACATCTAACGGCTTTTTGGCATGCCGCTGAATGGCCTGCAGCACAGGAAATCCGAAAGAAATGTTCGGCACAAAGCGGCCGTCCATGATGTCGATATGCAGCCAGTCAGCCTGGCTTTCGTTCAGCATTTCTACTTCAGACTGCAGGTTAGCAAAATCAGAAGCAAGTACAGAGGGGGCGATAATTGGTTTCATGAAGCAAATATAGAAATTAAGATAGAATCTGTTGTGTGAAAAACTTCGGCACTAGAGTTTGACAAAGCGCAGGGTAACGTTTTTGCTGTTGGAGCTTATCTGACAAAGGTATATGCCTTTTTTTAACCGAGACGGTCTGATGCTCAGCGTGTGTGTGGC
>NZ_AKIS01000241.1:0-1600 GCF_000277005.1 Pontibacter sp. BAB1700
GTTTTTGCCCACGATCACCTCGTTGAGTTCGTAAGCATCCTCTTTCGGGGTTACTACAAAGTACTCCCGCAGGCGCTCCAGAAACTCTTCGTCTGTCAGGTCAATATTTTCCAGCACCCGATGTGTCGGCAAAATGCGCAGATCGTCGGCTTCGGTGTTGGTCAGGTACATCAGGTGGTAGTTATAAGCCTCCATACCGGTGTGGTTGGGATTGTCGGCCATGCGCTTTTTGCGGTACTCCAGCGAGCCCTCATAACGGTGGTGTCCATCGGCCAACAGCACCTGTCGCGGTTCCAGTACCGCTAAAAATTGCCTGATCACGTCACGGTCATGAATCACGGCCAGTACGTCGCGCACGCCCTGGTAATCCTCGGTCACGTAAAGTGGCGACTGAATACTTTCATCCATGTAACGCTCCAATACAAATTCAGGGTCGGTGTATAGCCCGTGAGTGGCACTGGTGTTCATCAGGGTCTTGTCGAGCAGGTCGATGCGATCGTTTACGGCACTTGGTATAGTGTTTTCGTGGCGCAGGAGCATACCTTCGTTCCAGTCGTAGGCTTTGATATGGCATATGAAGCCTTTGCGGCAGTATTCGCGGTCGCTGCCCGGAAGCCTGAAATACTGGTAGTACACATAAATACCGGGTAGCGGGTCCTGCACAATTGTACCCGCTGCTTTCCACTCTTGCAGCATGTCTGCCGCAGTGTCAGCGGGCGTATCGCCGCGAGGCACGGATAGATGTATGCTGTTGATCGGGTTCTGGTACAGCGCCTCCCGCTGCTTCGCCGACACCACATCAAAAAGGGGAGAGGTCAGTTCTTCAATCGACTGGCTCAGTTCTTCTTTGTAGCGCCATGCTTTTATGGGTAGTATTTCAGCCATCAGGTTTGTTTACAGGTATAGGTATAGAATCAGGGCGCAAGCCTTTTGCGGTTCCATTGGGTGTCAGCTTGTTCAAACACGATGCGATCATGCAGTCGGTTTGGACGGCCTTGCCAGAACTCAATACGCTCCGGCTTCAGCACATAGCCTCCCCAGTGCTGTGGACGGGGTACTACATCCAGGTTGGCAAAGTCTTGTTCATATTTCGCCTCCGCCTGTTCCAGCTCTTCACGATTGTTTATCTCACGGCTCTGCGGCGAGGCCCAGGCCCCGATCTGGCTGCCGCGCGGACGGCTGTGGAAGTACACATCCGATACCTCTGAGGTCACTTTCTCTATAGTGCCTTCAATGCGCACCTGCCGCTCCAGCTCCGCCCAGAAAAAGGTCATCGAGCCATAAGGCCGCTCCGCCATTTCGTGTCCTTTGCGGCTTTCGTAATTGGTAAAAAACACGAAGCCATCCGGAGACACTTCCTTCAAAAGCACCACACGCGACGAAGGCCGACAATCAGCCGACACGGTAGAAAGCACCAGCGCCGTTGGCTCCAGCACCTGCGAGAGGATAGCTTCATTGAGCCATACCTTAAACTGGTCGAGCGGATCATTTGAAACGGATTCTTCGGTAAGAGCCTGCCGGGAGTAGTTCTTCCGGATAGAGGCAATGTCATGCTGTAGCGACATAAAGGACTAGATGTTTTGCCCAAAATTATAAAATA
>NZ_AKIS01000242.1:0-2064 GCF_000277005.1 Pontibacter sp. BAB1700
TGATATAGACAAAGTAGTTATGGCTCTTCATAGTATACTACAGTGACGGCCGTTTCATTATACTTTTTTGTCATTCTGAAAGAATCTTGGTCGCAAGTGGCATAGGCTTATCACCCCTCTAACCAAGATCCTTACAGGATGACAAAAAAATAAATGACAAAAAAGTAAAGTCAATAGCGGTGATTCTTCCCTACTGCGACCACTCTGTTGGCTTCCGGTCCCAGCGGTGTGATTTGAGTTGGGCCAGCAGTTCGTCCGGCAGACCTTTGCCATCACCGGCCTGCAGGTTGGCCTGCACGTGGTGGGCTTTGCGCATACCAGGTATGGTGGTGCTCACATCCGGATTGCTCAGAATAAAGCGCAGGGCCATCTCTGCCATGCTCATGCCGGCAGGTACAAGCGGCTTCAGGCGGTCGGCATGCGCCACACTGGACTGCAGGTTTTCGGGCACAAAGTAGGTGCTGCGCCAGTCGCCTTCAGGGAAAGTCGTTTCAGTTGTGAAAGTGCCGGTGAGGGTGCCTTCATCGAAGGGAACACGGGCGATGGTGGCGATATCCAGTTCGCGGCAAAGCGGGAACAGCTTGTCTTCCGGTGCCTGGTCGAAAATATTGTAGATGACCTGCACGCTGCTGATGTGGCCGGTGCGCAGGGTCTGAAGCACGTTGTCCGGTTCCCAGCGGTTCACGCTCACCCCCATGTGCTGAATTTTGCCATCGGCTTTCAACTTCTCTACCGCCCGCTGCCATTCTTCCTGCTCGGCCCAGCTGTCTTCCCAGACGTGAAACTGCTGCAGGTCGATGGTCTCCACCCCCAGGTTCTGCAGGCTTTTTTCGGTATAGGAGATGATGTGCTCGGCAGGGAAACAGTCTTCAAGCTTGTAGGATGCTTTCGACGGCCACTTCATGTTTTTGGGTGGAATCTTGGTTGCCACGTACAGGCGCTTATCCGGGTTACGCTTGATCAGGCGCCCGAGGATCTGTTCGCTTTTGCCTTTGCCGTAGCCCCAGGCCGTATCAAAAAAGTTGCAGCCGCCTTCCACGGCCAGGTCCAGCGATCGGTCTGACTGCTGATCATCCGAACCGGTCCAGCCGGCCATACCCCACATGCCGTATCCTATTTCACTCACTTGCCAGCCTGTGCGGCCAAATCTTCTGTACTCCATACCTTGCTATTTCTAAGTTCCCAGTTCTGCCTACATACTGCTGTAAATATACAAGAGTTGTCACCCTTTCTTCCTGAATCTATGGGACAAATACTATATTCCGGGATAGATGCTTATCTTAGACTTCTTAAAAGCTACACACCATGACGACTATGCTGAAAAACATTTGGAAGAAAGCCACACTTACAACCTTTGCTGTTGTTGCCTTCACCCTGTCCGGCCAGGCGCAGGAAGGGAAAACCGAATCGGACATACAGGCTATCATGCAGCAGCATGACATGGTAGGCTTGTCGGTTGCCGTCGTAAAAAAGGGGGAGATCATCTACGCCAAATCCTTTGGGCTGAAGGATGTTGAAAGCCAGGCACCACTCACCAACAACGATATTTTCAGGATCGCTTCCATCTCCAAGTCATTTACCGTCACGGCCTGATGCAGTTGATCGAGGCGGGTAAGCTGTCTTTGAATGATGATGTGAGTGAGCTCGTAGGTTTTAAAGTGCGGAACCCGAAGTACCCGGAGAAGGTCATTACGCTGCGGATGATGCTGTCGCATACCTCCAGCATCAACGATAGCCAGGGCTACTTCACACTCGATACCATCGACCCTGCCAAAAACCCGAACTGGGAAGCCTGCTACAACGACTATGAGCCGGGCACCAAATATGAATACTGCAACCTGGGCTTTAACATGGCCGGTACCATACTGGAAAAACTGTCCGGCGAGCGATTTGACCAGTACGTAAAACGCCACATCCTGAACCCACTCGGGCTGTACGGCGGCTACCAGGTAGACTCCCTGGACGCCAGCCGCTTTGTGACGCTTTATGAATACAATCCTGACTCCGCCAGTTTCTCTCCTTCGCCCTCGGCTATGCCCGCCGCCGGGACGGAAATGACAGCGA
>NZ_AKIS01000243.1:0-3502 GCF_000277005.1 Pontibacter sp. BAB1700
TATAGGTAGTAGGTATAGGTATAGGTATAGGTATAGGTATAGGTATAGGTATAGGTATAGGTATAGGGGAGGGCTATAAACGCAAAAAGCCCTTGCTTTCACAAGAGCTTTTAAGCGGTCTGGACGGGACTCGAACCCGCGACCTCCGCCGTGACAGGGCGGCATTCTAACCAACTGAACTACCAGACCAATAATTTGAAAAAAATCAGAGTCATCTACTCTGAAAAATAAACCGCAGTTTAAATCTGCGGTCTGGACGGGACTCGAACCCGCGACCTCCGCCGTGACAGGGCGGCATTCTAACCAACTGAACTACCAGACCAAAATCTTGAAATTAGCAGAGTCATTTACTCTACCTTGTGTTTAACCGCAGGGGTTTAAGCTGCGGTCTGGACGGGACTCGAACCCGCGACCTCCGCCGTGACAGGGCGGCATTCTAACCAACTGAACTACCAGACCAAATGTTTTTCGATAACGCTATCCGTTAAAGTGTCACAAATGTAGAGGGTAAATTTTGATTCTGCAAGTGTAGGTACACATTTTGGTGCTATATTTTTGCCTTAAAAACGTAACTTGCTCAAAACCAAATATTCTTTTTTTGTAATAGACGATAATTTTCGAAGATTGGCAATTCCGTAACTGTAATCTATTAAATTTGTGCTTCAATCAGCAATGAGGAATTATGCTTTTGGATTTTGAACAACCTATAGCGGCCCTGGAGGGCAAACTGCAGGAAATGAAAAAACTGGCCAGCGAAAGCCAGGTAGACGTTTCGGAAGCAGTCAAAGCGCTTGAAGAAAAAATAAAGACGCTCAAGAAAGAGACCTATGCCAACCTGACCCGTTGGCAGCGTGTGCAGCTTTCGCGCCACCCAGACAGACCTTATACCCTGGATTATATTGCAGGTTTAACATCTAAGTTTGTGGAGTTGCACGGTGATCGTACCGTAAGTGACGACAAAGCCATGGTAGGTGGGTTTGGTGAAATAGATGGGCGCAGCGTTATGTTTATCGGTCAGCAAAAAGGCCGTAACACGAAGCAGCGCCAGATGCGCAACTTTGGTATGGCCAACCCGGAAGGATATCGCAAGGCGCTCCGTCTCATGAAAATGGCTGAGAAGTTTGGCCGTCCGATCGTTACTTTCATCGATACTCCTGGTGCCTTTCCAGGTCTGGAGGCCGAGGAGCGTGGACAGGGTGAGGCAATTGCCCGCAACCTGAAAGAGATGTTCATGCTGAAAGTACCGGTAATCTGTATCATTATAGGAGAGGGCGCCTCTGGCGGTGCTTTGGGTATAGCCATTGGCGACCGTGTTATGATGCTGGAGAACACCTGGTACTCTGTTATTTCTCCTGAATCCTGCTCGTCAATTTTGTGGCGCAGCTGGAACTACAAAGAGCAAGCCGCCGAAGCCTTGAAGCTAACAGCAACCGACATGCTGCAACACAAGCTGATTGATGGTATTATCAAGGAACCGCTAGGTGGAGCGCACACAGAACCAGACAAAATGATGCGTACCCTTAAGAAGGAGATCTGCAAAATGCTGGATGAGCTGGACGGAATAGCCCCTGAAGACCGCATCATGCAGCGCATCGAAAAGTTTTCTGCCATGGGTGTGGTTCAGGAAGGCTGAAATTGAGTTTTTTGACTTTGAGAATTCCTGAATACCGGTTTCTCACATAGCAAATATATAAGAGGTGGCAGCCTGCAGAGGTTTTGCCACCTCTTTTTGTTTTGGTAACTTTAGGCAGATGACAGTAACCATTCGTTAATACAGCAGTAAAAAGCGGTGGTTGCTATGCTAACTCTTAATCACTCCAACACTATAGAATTATGAAACTACACGTGATCGATACAGGATTTTTTAAGCTGGACGGAGGTGCCATGTTTGGCGTAGTACCCAAATCTCTGTGGCAGCGTACTAATCCGGCCGATGAAAATAATTTATGTACCTGGGCGATGCGCTGCCTGCTCATCGAGGACGGAGACCGGCTCATCCTGATCGACAATGGCATTGGCGACAAACAGGATGCAAAGTTCTATAGTCACTACTACCTGCACGGTGACGCCACGCTCGAAAAGTCCCTTCATGCTGCCGGCTTTTCCCATAGCGACATAACTGATGTCTTTCTGTCGCACCTGCATTTTGATCACTGTGGCG
Organism: Pontibacter sp. BAB1700; assembly: GCF_000277005.1. Taxonomy (NCBI): domain Bacteria; kingdom Pseudomonadati; phylum Bacteroidota; class Cytophagia; order Cytophagales; family Hymenobacteraceae; genus Pontibacter; species Pontibacter sp. BAB1700. Next base: position 2,162 of record NZ_AKIS01000243.1, read on the forward strand.
GTGGCGTAAAATATAAAAATAACGACGGGGCCCTGGAGCTTGTGTTTCCGAATGCTACCTACTGGTCTAATACCGATCACTGGAAATGGGCAACAGAGCCGAATGCCCGTGAGAAAGCGTCTTTTTTGAAAGAAAACATTTTGCCGATGCAGGAGAGCGGACATTTACAGTTCGTCGATCCCAATAAACCATCGCCTTTCCCGCAGTTTGATATCTTTTATGCTGACGGGCATACCGACAAAATGATGGTACCGATCATCTCTTACAAAGGCCGTAAAGTGGCCTTCATGGCTGATCTGCTGCCCTCGACAGGGCATATTCCACTGCCTTATGTCATGGGTTACGACACAAGGCCACTGCTGACACTGGATGAGAAAGCCCGGTTTCTGAATATGGCAGCCGACGAGAACTTCGTGCTATACCTGGAGCATGACGCCGTGAATGAATGCTGCACTGTGCAACACACTGAAAAAGGTGTGAGGCTTGATACAACTTTCTCACTGAGCGAACTTTAATGAAGCGTATAGGGCTGGCACTTTCAGGAGGTGCTGCCAGGGGCATTGCTCATTTGGGTGTGCTCAAGGCTTTTGACGAATTAGGTATAAAGCCATCCATACTTTCAGGAGTGAGTTCTGGCGCTATAGTGGGCGTGTTCTATGCGGCCGGCTATAGCCCCGATGACACACTGCGTCTCATCAAGGAGCTGCGCATCTATCGTATCATGCGGCTGGCCATTGGGCAGGTGGGCATCCTGCATCTCGACGAAGTAGAAAAGCTTTACCACCGCTACCTGGGTGATCAGGCCACTTTCGAGGACCTGGCTATCCCTGTCATCATAGGGCAACAGATATGCATGCTGGTGTGACCGTTAATTTTTCGAGTGGAAATCTTATAAAACCCCTGATCGCCTCTTCTGCAGTGCCTGTCCTGTATAGACCGGTACAGTATGAGGGGATGTTGCTCAATGACGGCGGTTTGCTGGACAATCTGCCTTTGGAAGCCCTGACAGGAAAGTGTGACTTTAAAATAGGTGTGCACAGTAATCCACTTAATCACGATGCTCGCATTACCAGCCTTCGGAGCATGATTGAGCGGACGGCTCACCTTGCGATAAATAACAACGTACAATTACGTCGCCACCTCTGTGATTTTTTCATAGAGCCACCCGCGTTAAAGTATTACAGACTGATGAGTTTCAGTAAAGCAGATGAGCTTTTTGAGGTCGGTTATACCTACACGATGAGCATTAAAAAAGAGCTATTGCAGGTAACTATTTCAGCCTAGTGGAATAGGTAAAAAAAAATTTCTTTATCTGATGTTATTTTGTTAATTATTAAAAGA
>NZ_AKIS01000244.1:0-1311 GCF_000277005.1 Pontibacter sp. BAB1700
TTGCCGGGGGCTGGTACACCCAACGTAGCCCGGCTAGTTGCATAGGCTGGTTAAAATAAGGGCACAAGCTGGAATTACGCAAAATGAAAAAGTAATGAATAAGGTATAAATACCTCTCCTAATACATTGTATCATAATTTAGGGTGATTAATGGTAGGGCAAGAACGAGTGATACTGTGGAGGCTATTCTCTGCTTAGTAGTAAGGTATAGTAACAGAGGTCCTATTACCAGTACCCTTATCCAATATATTGATATTTATCCCGGTCATACCCTCAGAAACCTCAATATCATAATCTCCGATAGTGTAGCTACCCGGAGCTAGACCATCTTCTCCAAACTGAGCAGTTACCAACTGGCGAGATAAATGATTCAATATCTGCCGGTTCAAACTTTCCTGAAAATCCTTTAATGGGTCCCTGTTAAAAAGACTGCTACTGGATTCATCAGGATCTTTAAGCTTGTCCTGTGCCTGAGCAGAGCTTTGAAGCCATTGATAGTTAAAGGTTTCGCCACCAAAAGCCGGGTTCTTGGCCTGGTAAATTAAATCTTGAGCGGAAACATTTTCATTACATAAAAGACATAGCACGAACGCAAAGTAAATGGAGTAAATAAGTTTTTTCATAAGAGCAGTTAGTATATTGTGTTAGGTGATTTCTCTAGAATACTTCCCGGGCCTTTTTACCTTCAGCTTCTAATTGTTGGTTTAGCTGATTATTGACCACATACTCCGTTATAAAAGCGACTGCGTATACTGAAACTTCTTCAATCATGTCATAGCGGGGCTGTAATATATATTCGAAGACAGGCTCATCATTGACCACAATAACTATATAAGCGCCATTGCCCCGTGTGGGTCTTTCCTGTATCTGGATAGTGAAGTTCTTGACGCCAAGGGGAGTTTCCCATTGTCGGTTAAAAAGATCGTAAAAGTCTCTTCCTATCTTTGTAATGGTTTCATCTACGATTAGCCCATCGACTTCCAGGTCTGCTGACCTGACAAAACGTTCTAGCGGCTGACCATTTTGCTCTATTCTTTGCTGCTTATCTTCATACGGTATGGTATCCTGTTGTAGTGGGATAGTATCTTGTAGGATCTTAGACTTACTAATCACTTTGCCAGGCAGCTTTTCATTTACCTGTGCATACCCTATCTGTGGCAGGAGACAGCACAATCCGATACACAACATAGCGACTAAAGTGAATCTCCCAGAAATTGAATAAAGAGAAAAGGACATAAAATTGACTATTACCAATTTACTATAGGCTTATACATTATCACATATAAAAAGTTACTATATTATGTATAAATA
>NZ_AKIS01000245.1:0-3228 GCF_000277005.1 Pontibacter sp. BAB1700
TCAAAATATTCCAAATTATTATTAAAATAAGAAACACTGATTTCATTCACCCGTAAAGAGATTACATTTACCCTTAAAATCAAGCCGTTAACTATTATTAAAATTTTTCATTGGTATATCCAATATATTGCACGTAGTTTAGTGTATTACAGGATCAAAACCAGTTAAATTTTAACACCAAAGCTTAATCCTATTGAGAATTGATTGTCTATCTGATCAATTCACTTTAGGTTTAACTGCTGCCGCCCTACCCTATCAATTGAAAGCAATATTTTTAGAAATAAATGTGCAGTATTTAATCTGCAGCATAAAAATAATTTAGATCTTTAACCCTTTAATCCTTTCTAATTATGTTACACTTCTCCAAAATCACAGCTAAAAGCAAGGACTTTCATCTAATCGCATCAGGCGCACTGGCTTTCAAGATTCACAACAAGATCCTGAAGGACGAAGATTTCATGAAGGGTGCAAAAGTTTCTCGTAACCTGCTGCAAAGCAATGCGGTTATCAAATCAGACAAAAGTGAGGCAAAGGTGTTCTTTGTGATCATCTCTGATCTTGATAAAATGAATGCTTCTAATCTGTGTAGTATGATAGCGAAGGAACGCGCAAAGGGAAGTTACGCCGTGTGCCAGGTGATTCCAATGTACTATAACGAGCCATCTTTCAAGGCGCTTAAGATGCTGCGTCAGAATTTTGATGAAGTGATTGAACTGAACAAACTGACGCTGGGTGGCGGTAAGGCGCTGATGAGCACGGAGCAGCAACACTGTATTATCACTGATTACTCTATCTCCATGGCACGCATCATGCGCAATGTATGCGTGGGTGTGCATGCCCCTGCTCCTGCCAAAGAAAAAGAAGAAAAGAAAGGCCAGGTCGTATACGCATAGCCTTTTACTCTGACATAGAAAGGCATTAGGCTCCTTCGCGCAGGCGGGGGAGCTTTTTGTATTTTATACCTTGATCTCCAAACATTTGCTATCAACAGACCATAATTTTAAGGGCGGGCTCTGGCATAAACCATGTCGTAGGTGTATCTTTAGAATCCTTTAAAAAGCCTTCCGCTATGTCGCCAAATTTTAAGATACTCTCTTCTTCAGCTGGTTCCGGCAAAACCTATACCCTGACCAAAGAATACCTGAAGCTGGCGCTGCATACTGCTGATCCGGACTACTACCGGTCTATCCTGGCGATCACCTTTACAAACGATGCGGCTGCCGAAATGAAGGAGCGTATTTTGGGGGCCTTGCGCAATTTCAACAACCCTAGCCTGAGTGGAGGCGAACTACAGAAGAGCGAGGACCTGCTTGATAAGATAACGGATGAGTTGCAGAAGCGCTTTCCAGACGAGCACTTTGATAAAGAGCAACTACGGCAGCGCGCTGGGCTCTTGTTTACCCAGATCCTCTACAATTACAGCGATTTCTCTGTCAGCACCATCGACAGTTTCGTCAATAAGATCGTGCAGGCTTTTACAAAAGAGCTTAACATACCCTATAACTTTGAAGTAGACCTGGACTCCCAGACGCTGGTGAGCACAGCCGTGCAACTGCTGCTGGATAAGGTGAGTAACCGGAAAGATGACCTGCTCTCTGAAACACTTGAGCAGTACGCCCTGGAGAAAGCCCGCGAAGGCCGCAGCTGGAACACTTTGCCCGATGACCTGGCTGATTTTGCAAAGAACCTGCTCAATGAACAGGTATACGAAGCTGTGACAGACCTGCAGGGACTCACGCTGGAAGATTTCAGGGAGATCAGGAAACAGCTCAAAGAACTGCAGGAAGGTATACTGGCGGCTTTGCAGGAAGATGCGGTCAAAGCGCTGCAGGCAATTGAGCAGGCAGGCTCTCCCCTGCTGATTTCTACCAGGCAATCGCGGCCTGTATGGTTATTTCAGTAAGTTTACCCGTGAAGCCGATCTGACGTATGGCAACAACTACGCCCGCCAGACAGTGGAGGAAGACAAGTGGTATGCCGGCAAGGCTTCAACGGCTACAAAGAATCAGATTGACGGTTTACGGCAGCTGCTGACGGACCTCTATTATAGTATCGAGTCGATCAAAGAGCAGTATGCGGGTACCTTTACCCTGATCTCGGCTGTGGTGCCGCACCTTTATAAAGTGTCGGTGCTGAACGAGCTGGAGAAGTGCCTGCAGGAGATCAAGCTTGACCGTAACACGGTGCACATTTCAGAGTTCAACAAGCGCATCATCGACATTGTGCTGCAGGAGCCGGTGCCATTTATCTATGAGCGCCTTGGCGAGAAATATAACCACATTCTAATCGACGAGTTTCAGGACACTTCGGTGCTGCAATGGAACAACCTGCTACCGCTCGTTGATAACGCCCTGGCTTCCGGACACTTCAGCATGGTGGTGGGTGATGCCAAGCAGGCGATTTACCGCTGGCGCGGTGGTGAGATGGAGCAGATCCTGCACCTTTACAAAAACAACACACACCTGCTCTACGAAAACCGTCGACATGGCCACATGATCCGGGAGCGCTACGAATCGGTGCGCGAGAACCTGGCACCTGATGTGCTGCAGCAGAACTTTAGAAGCCGCCGCGAGATCATCGAGTTCAACAACAAGCTCTTCACTTTTTTCAGCGAGCAACATAAAGTATACGGTACCTTCACCTCCATCTACGACGATAAGTTTGTGCAGGAGGCCCCAGAATCAGGCAAGACTGGTGGCAGGGTGCAGATCATGTTCACCTACCCCGACGACCTGAACTACAAATACGACCTGAATAGCTGTATCCGGACGGAAGAGCTATACGATGACTATACCCATGAGCAGGAACTGAGCTATGATGCCAGCACCCTTAACATGGTGATCGAACTCGTGCGTCAGGGTCTGACGGATGGCTATACCTTGAAGGACATGGCTATCCTCTGCCGCACAAATGCCAAGAGCAAGTTAATTGCCAATTTCCTGAAGGAGAAGCAGTACGATATCATCTCACAGGATTCTCTTTCACTGCAGTTTGCAGAAGTGATCAATGTGATCATTGCCATGTTCCGCGTCTTTAACCGTCCGAACGATACGCTAGCCAAATCAGAGGCGCTATACCTGATCCATACCGTCACCAGCGGCAATGTACCTACCACAGAACTGGCCCAAAAGATAGCCCAGATCGCTAACCAGCCGGATCCGCAGCTGTTTTTTGATTACCTGCGTGAATTGAAATTTGATGTGAAAGAGCGTGAGACGGTAACCTCTC
>NZ_AKIS01000246.1:0-1698 GCF_000277005.1 Pontibacter sp. BAB1700
GGCGGCTTATTTGGCTGGGTGAACCAGGGACTGCCTGTTTATGACGGGCAGGAGCAAACTACAAAAGTGCATGGCTATACCCGCGCCTGGGGAGTATGGCTGCGCAAAGGAGAGAAAGTATATGACTGAGAAAAACCTGTTGATGCTCTTTGTCCGTAACCCGGAGCTGGGCAAGGTGAAAACTCGCCTGGCAGCCAGTGTGGGACCCGAAACGGCACTCGATATTTACCTGCACCTGCTCCGCCATACCCGCGACATCACCCAGCACCTGCCCCTGGATAAAGTGGTATACTACTCCGAAAAAGTGGAGCAGAATGACCTCTGGCCTGCGCAGCACTACCACAAGAAGCTACAGTACCCCGAAGGTGATCTTGGTGAGAAAATGAAAAAGGCTTTTGAGGCTGCTTTTGCTGAAGGCTATACCTCGGTTGTCATCATCGGGAGCGACTGTCCGCAACTTACTTCAGAGATCATCAACCAGGCATTCGAAGAATTGAAAACGCATGAAGTGGTGATTGGTCCGGCCTTGGACGGCGGTTACTACCTGCTCGGTATGAAGCGCCTATACCGAGATTTCTTTCAGGACAAACGCTGGAGTACCGAGCACGTCTTTCCCGACACCATCGCCGACATAGAACGCCTGCACCTGAGCCATACCTTGCTGCCCTACCTTTCGGATGTGGACGAGCTCGAAGACCTGCAGGAAAACTGGCCGGAACTGGGTTAGGTTCTACTGCCCCAGCCCAATCTCCTCCAGGCTGTCATACCCATATATATCCTCCCGGAACTGAATAACCGAAAACTCATCGGCCCAGGCTGTCATGTACACAATAATCAGCGGCACCGGCTTTTTGAGTCGGATGAACTGCTCGTCTTTGTCAGATGCCAGCACCTTTTCGATGCGATTTTCTGATAGTCCGCTCCGTTCCTGCAGCAGGTATAGCGCCAGGTCTTCGGGATTTTGCAGCCGGATGCAGCCATGGCTGAAGGCTCTTTTCTCGAGGGAGAACAGGTGTTTGTCCTTCGTATCGTGCAGGTATTGGCTCACGCGGGTATCAAACAGAAACTTCATCTGCCCCAGCTCATTATGCGGACCGGTTACCTGCACGATCCGGTAGTTGAAATCCGAGGCGCTTACGGTGCTCCAATCCACATCCCAGGGACTTATCTTTTGCCAGCCACCCAGCAGCTTGGGCTTGAAAAGCTCCATGTCACGACTCTTCAGGTAGCCGGGATTGCGTTTGAGCAGGGGCAGAATCTCTTTGGAGGCAATGGAGTTGGGGATGTACCAGTAGGGATTGAAAACAATCGTATGCAGCTTGGTATGGTTGACGATAGTGGGCAGGTTTGGCTTGCCCACGATGGTGCGCAGGTATAGCTGCACGCTGTTCTGGTCGATCAGCCGCAAGGTATAGTCCGGTATGTTGACAATAATGTAAGGCTGTGGCAAGTCGCGACTGAAGGCTTCCCAGCGGTACAGACTGTTCTGCAATTGGCGCAGTCGCTGCAGGGGTGGCACATTAAGCGCAGCCACAGTGCGAGGACCTACAATGCTGTCGGCTTTGAGTGCGTGCCTTGCCTGAAAACGCACGACGGCCGCTGCTATCTCGCGGGTATATAGCATTGAATTATCAGTAGTGTCAGAGTCGGCCAGGTCGCCGGTCAGGAGCAGGTTGGCGCGCAGGTTTGGGGTGTGCC
>NZ_AKIS01000247.1:0-3920 GCF_000277005.1 Pontibacter sp. BAB1700
CATCGCGTTTAGTTTCTTTCTCGCGCTTCTCCTGGAAGGCCTCATACTCGTGGTAGGTGCCCGGGTACTCTTTCAGCTGGTAGTCTTCGATATACCAGATCTTGGTCGCGACGTTCTCCACAAAGTAGCGGTCGTGCGAGATCACGATAAAGGTTCCCTCGTACTGCTCCAGCGCCTGGATCAGGATATTCACCGACATCATGTCCAGGTGGTTGGTCGGTTCGTCGAGCATCAGGAAGTTGGCCTCTGAGATCAGCGTCTTGGCCAGTGCCACGCGGCTCTTCTCCCCTCCCGACAGCACCTTGATCTTTTTGAACACATCGTCGCCGGTGAAGAGGAAGGAACCCAGCAGCGTGCGCAGCTCTACCTCCGTTTTGCCGGAGCCCGCCTGCTGCAGTTCCTGCAAAATTTCATTTTCCACGTTCAGGGCCTCGAGCTGGTGCTGCGCGTAAAAGGACATGATCACGTTATGGCCCATCTCGCGCTTGCCCTCTATCGGCTCGGTGCCGGCAATGATGCGCAGCAGTGTGGACTTACCCTTGCCGTTGGCACCGATGAGCGCAATCTTGTCGCCCCGCTGGATGTGCACGTTGGTATCCCTAAATATGAGTTTACTGCCAAAGCTTTTGCTCATGTGCTCCAGCCGAAAGATGTGACGGCCCGGCTGCACATTGAAGCGGAAGCTGAAGTTCACCTTCGCAGCCTCGCCTGCCACCTCCTCGATGCGCTCCATGCGCTCAAGCTGCTTCATGCGGCTCTGGGCCTGCTTGGCTTTGGTCGCCTTGGCCTTAAAGCGCTCAATGAATCGCTCGGTCTGGCGTATCTGGGCCTGCTGGTTTTCGTAAGCGCCTTTCTGTATCTCGTTGCGCAGGGCTTTCTCTTCTACATAAAAGCTGTAATTGCCCGGGTATACATTCAGCTTGGCATTTGATACTTCCACCGTGATGTTGGTGGTTTTGTCCAGGAACTCCCTGTCGTGCGACACAATCACGACGGCCCCCTCAAAGCGGTCCAGGTAGGACTCGAGCCACTTGATAGAGGGCAGGTCAAGGTGGTTGGTCGGTTCGTCGAGCAGCAGCAGCGATGGCTTCTGCAACAGGATCTTGGCCAGCATCACGCGCATGCGCCAGCCACCCGAGAAAGAGGCCAGTGGTTGCTTCAGCTCCTCCGTTGTAAAGCCAAGTCCCTCCAGGATCGATTCCGCCTCAGCCTGCATGGTATAGCCACCCAGGGCCTCAAAGCGCTCCTGCAGCGCTGCCAGCTTATCGACCAGCTTATCATGAAAGTTGTTCTCAAACTCCACCAGTATCTGATCGATCTCCTGCTGTAGCGAGATGGCCTCCTCAAAGGCCTGCATGGCCACCGACAGGATGCTCTCGTGCGTTTCATAGCTAAGCAGGTCCTGGTTCAGGAAACCGATGGTGGTTTCCTTGCTCATCTGAATGCTGCCACCATCGGGCTTGTACTCGCCCACGATGATGCGCAGCAGTGTGGACTTGCCGGTACCGTTGAGCCCGATCAGGCCGATCTTGTCTTTGGGTTTGATGTGCAGGCTGGCATCCTCGTACATGGGGCGACTGCCAAAATGAAAGCTAAGGTTATTTATAGAGATCATAGATTCAGAAAGCTGAGCTACAAAGGTACTTATTTTGGGAAACATCCCCAGTGCAAAGGTCCACAGACCAAAAGTCACCTCATACGTAGAAATAAAAGATGCCTGCTGCAAAAAGCCCCGGCCAGGTAAACATTATCACATGCACCTCGTTCTATAGCTTTATGCTTTTGAAAAATGTGTGTGCGATACGTTGAGAACAGCAATAAAAAAATAGCCTTTTATGATCGCAGTTACATCCCTGCTCGACCCATCTCATTCTGCGCGTGTATCTGAACTGACCGAGCTTCTTGATGAGAAATTTGGGCTCAATGAGGTGAAGATGACGCCATACCCGCACCTGACCCTGCTCACTGCCGAAATACCGGACATGGAAGAGATTCAGCAATACCTGGCTGAAACCAGCCGTGAGACGGAGCCCTTCACCATCCGCACCACTGGCCTGGGCGTGTTCCCGGGCGAGAAACCGGTCATCTACATCCCGGTGCTGCGCACAGCGCCGCTCAACCAGCTGCATGCCCGCCTGCACCGCGACATATCTGAAATGAGCAGCGAAATGGGCATCTACTACAATCCCAACATGTGGCTCCCTCACATTTCCCTGGCCCTCGGCGACACTTCCCCTGAAGTGCTGGGACCGGTACTCACCTTTCTGTTCAACTACAATTTCAACTGGGAGATCAGGATCGACAACCTGACCATACTGCAAAAGTGCGGTGATTATTACCTGAAGGAGGACGAGTATACCTTCGGGCGTAAGGAGCTGACGCTATAGGTTTGCTCCTCTTTACGCTGCCGCTATATCCCAGAATTTTCCAAGCATAGCCCTTCCTCAAACCTGCCTGTGGATTTACCACAGCTGATACCCCCATGGCTGTCATAAGGAAAGTATTATTTTAATTTAATTTTAATCACGTTTAGTTTCACTTTTTCTTAACCCCTTAAAATTCATCCCCGTATTCTTGAATTGATTTGATCACACAAAGTCAAAAGCATATCCTATACACATCTCAAAAACAAACATGACTATGGAAGAGAAAGACAATAAGCAGCCTAAGCCTACCCAGGTGAACGAAGACAGCAAAAACAAGCAGCTGGAGCAATACCGGGAAGATGGCCAGGGCGAATACATGACAACCGACCAGGGGGTCCGTATCAACCACACCGACGACTCCCTGAAGGCAGGACAGCGTGGACCTACCCTGATGGAAGACTTTCACTTCCGTGAAAAAATGACGCACTTCGACCATGAGTCTATACCTGAGCGGGTAGTGCATGCCCGTGGCTCAGGGGTTCATGGTTACTTCCAGCCTTATGATGACTCACTCAAGAAATATACGAAAGCCAGATTTCTGACAGAACCCGGCACACGGACACCTGTATTTGTGCGCTTTTCCACGGTGGTGGGGTCGCGCGGCTCAGCCGATACAGTGCGGGACGTACGCGGCTTTGCCACCAAGTTCTACACAGCCGAAGGCAACTACGACCTGGTAGGCAATAACATGCCTGTGTTCTTTATACAGGATGGCAACAAATTCCCGGACCTGGTGCACGCCATTAAACCCATGCCGGACAACGAAATGCCCCAGGCCTCTGCTGCGCACGATACCTTCTGGGATTTCGCCTCGCTTATGCCGGAGTCGACGCACATGCTGATGTGGGTGCTTTCTGACCGGGCTATCCCGAGAAGCTTCCGTATGATGGAGGGCTTCGGAGTTCATACCTTCCGCTTTATCAACGACGAGGGCAAAGCCACTTTTGTGAAGTTCCACTGGCGGTCGACATTGGGAGCAAACTCCCTGGTATGGGACGAGGCACAGAAACTGGCTGGTAAAGACCCCGACTGGCTACGCCGTGACTTGTGGGATGCTATAGAAATGGGCGACTATCCAGAGTTTGAGCTGTCCGTGCAACTTGTGCCGGAGGAGGACGAATTTAAATATGATTTCGACCTGCTGGATGCCACTAAAATCATACCTGAGGAACTGGTGCCCCGCCGACCGGTTGGTAAAATGGTGCTTAACCGTAACCCTGATAATTTTTTCTCTGAAACAGAGCAGGTGGCTTTCCACCCGGGTAACCTGGTGCCAGGCATCGACGTGACAAACGACCCGCTGCTGCAGGGCCGTCTCTTCTCATACATCGACACGCAGCTCAACCGCTTTAACAGCACCAACTTTACGGAGGTGCCGATTAACAGACCGGTGGCTCCGGTGCACAATCACCATGGCGCGGGCTTTATGCGCATGACCATCGGCAAGGGCAAGGCCAACTATTGGCCAAACTCCATCGGCAATGGCTGCCCGAT
>NZ_AKIS01000248.1:0-1792 GCF_000277005.1 Pontibacter sp. BAB1700
GCTTGCGCAGCAGCGTGAAACAGCCCACCACCGCCGAACTCGCAGCCAGCAGCACCGAGCCCAGCGTCACGTACCGTATGTTGGCATCGGTGAAGGAGAAAAACTCTATGAAGTCCTGCATGGGTTTGATTGTTATTCTTTAATTGCTTGGTGCATGATTCGGACAGTTCGCGATCTGTCCCTACAGGCCATACCTTCTAAATCACTCATTCACTCAATCACTCATTCAAAAATTAACTTTTCTCCCTCGCCGGGAATTCCTGCTTGCGGAGAAGATCACCTACTTTGGAGAGCAGGGTGAGTTTGCCGCCGTAGGTTTGCTCCAATAGCTCCTGGTTCAGCACCTGCTCGGTAGGGCCGGAGGCTACCAGGCGCATGTTGAGCAATACCACCCAATCGAAGTAATCAGAGGCGGACTGCAGGTCATGGTGCACCACGATCACAGTCTTGCCCTCATCACGCATCAGGCGAAGCAGCTGAATGATGGCCGTTTCGGTGGCTATGTCGACGCCCGCGAAGGGCTCGTCCATGAAATAGATGTCGGCATTCTGGGCCAGTGCCCGCGCCAGGAACACCCGCTGCTGCTGTCCACCTGACAGCTGTGAGATCTGCCGGTTGGCAAAACCCTGCATACCTACTTTTTCGAGCGCTTCCATGGCGGCGTCGTTATCTGCTTTGCGCGGGCGTTTGAATAGACCCAGTTGTCCATACCTGCCCATCAGCACCACATCAAACACAGAAGCCGGAAAGTCCCAGTCCACTGACTCACGCTGGGGTACGTAGCTGATGCGGCTGTATACCTGCTTCAGCGGTTGGTCAAAGATGCGCACGTAGCCACTGCTCACTGGTAGCAGGTTCATCATAGCCTTGATCAGGGTAGACTTGCCTGCGCCGTTCGGACCGATCACACCCACGAGCGCACCGGCCGGCAGGGTGAGGTCAATGCCCCACAGCACCGGCTTGCGGTCGTAACTCACCGTCAGGTCGTGTACTTCTACTACTGGGTTTTTTACTTGAAGTATCATAGGATAGCCTTCTTATTTTAAAGAAGTTATAATCGTGTTTGTGTTATGCCGCACCATCCCGGTATAGGTGCCTTCCGGGGTGCCCTCTTCGCCCATGGCATCAGAGAAAAGAGTGCCGCCAATACGCACAGTGTGCCCGCGTTTGCTGCTGCCCTGCACCACGGCCTCAATGGCTTTCGGCGATACCGAAGACTCCACAAAAACTGCCTTGATCTTGTTGGCCACTATAAACTTGACCAGCGAAGACACATCCTGCAGACCGAACTCAGATAGGGTAGAGATACCCTGCAGTCCGCGCACCTCTATGCCGTAAGCCTCGCCATAGTAGCCAAAAGCATCGTGCGCCGTGATCAGGATGCGTTGCTGCTCCGGTATGGAGGCAATGGCGGCTTTGGTTTCATTATGCAGTGTTGAGAGTTCACGCAGGTAGGCCGCTGTTTTGCGCCTGATACACCGCGGCATGCTGTGGGTCCTTCTTCTGGAGTTCGCCGCTCAGGTGCCCGACTACCTGCATCCAAAGCGATACATCGAACCACACGTGCGGGTCATGGCTGTCGGCATACTCTGCTGACTTTAGCAGCTGGTGTTCAGGTATACCTGCAGTCGCGGCCAACACCGTTTTGTAGCGGCTCAGCTTTTCCAGCACTTCTCCCATTTTGCCTTCCAGGTGCAGCCCGTTGTAAATGATGACATCGGCTTCTGTCAGCATGTTCAGGTCGCCCTGGGTTGCCTTGTACAAGTGCGGGTCGACGCCGCTGCCCATGATC
>NZ_AKIS01000249.1:0-2991 GCF_000277005.1 Pontibacter sp. BAB1700
AGGAAAAAAGTAAGGCCCGCCTGGCCAAGGCAAAAGCCAGCTATGCAATAGCACAGCAGCTATACCTGCTAAATTGCAAACGATGCAACGACAACTGTTGCTATTCCTGGCACAGGGGCCAGAGGCCCCACCATAGCAAACATAAACGTGGACGCTCGCGCCATAACATAATAAGATTAACCGGGAAGCTACTTCCCAGAAAGAATATACAAGTATGAAAGGAGGAGACAACGGCACAGTAACCCCACTGATGAAACAGTACAACGCCATTAAGGCGAAGCATCCGGGCGCGCTGCTGCTATTCAGGGTAGGGGATTTTTACGAAACCTTTGGCGAAGACGCCGTGCGGGCCAGTAAGATATTAGACATTGTGCTGACCAAGCGCGGTGCCGGCTCGTCTTCTGAAACAGCACTGGCCGGTTTTCCGCACCATTCCCTCGATACCTACCTGCCTAAACTGGTGCGTGCTGGTGAGCGTGTCGCCATCTGCGACCAGCTGGAGGACCCGAAATCGGTAAAAGGCATCGTGAAGCGGGGTGTGACTGAGTTGGTAACACCCGGTGTTTCCTTCAATGACCAGGTACTAGAAAAGCGCAGCAACAACTATCTGGCGGCTGTGCACTTTGGTAAGACCGAGGCTGGCGTGTCCTTTCTGGATATCTCTACAGGCGAGTTCATCACGGCACAAGGTGACAAAAACTATGTGGGCAAGCTGCTGCAGAGTCTGGCCCCGGCGGAGGTGCTGTTCTGTAAGCGCGAGAAAGAGACTTTCTTCCAGAGCTACGGCCCTGACTTTAGATACTATGCGCTGGAGGAGTGGGTGTTTAGTTATGACTTCGCCTACGAGTCATTAACAAGACATTTTAGTACGACCTCGCTTAAAGGCTTTGGTATAGAGGGGATGCAGGAGGGTATTACCTCGGCGGGCGCTATCCTGCATTACCTCTCCGAAACGCACCATCATGAAATCAGCCATATCGCCACCATATCGCGACTGGAGGAGGACAAGTATGTGTGGCTCGACCGTTTTACGGTGCGCAACCTGGAGCTGGTATACCCGCAGAACCAGGACGGCGTGCCGCTGATTCAGATTCTTGACCAGACCACCACGCCGATGGGTGCCCGTCTGCTCAAAAAGTGGGTGGTGCTGCCGCTGAAGGACGTCGTGCAAATCAAGCGCCGTCTTGATACGGTGGAGGCCCTGACTAAGCACAGCGAACTACTCGACGAGCTATACCTGCACCTCAAGCAAATCAACGACCTCGAGCGGCTCATCTCTAAAGTGGCCGTGCGCCGTGTGAACCCGCGGGAACTGATGCAACTGGCCAAGGCACTGGACGCGATTCAGCCGATCAAAAAAATGCTAGCCGCCAGCGGCATACCTGCCCTTGTCAAGCTGGCTGATCAGCTGGCGCCATGCGACGGGCTCCGTGAAGAGATCAAAAATGTGTTGAAGCCAGACGCGCCGATGCTCACCAACCAGGGCAACATGATCAACGACGGGGTGAATGAGGAGTTGGACGAACTGCGCAAGATCGCCTTCTCGGGTAAGGATTACCTGGCCCAGCTGCAGCAGCGGGAGGTGCGCAACACAGGTATAAGCTCGCTCAAGATTGCCTACAACAAAGTATTTGGCTACTATCTGGAGGTAACGCACGCGCACAAAGACAAAGTGCCGGCCAGCTGGATCCGCAAACAGACCTTGGTAAATGCCGAACGCTACATTACCGAAGAACTAAAGACCTACGAAGAGAAAATCCTGAACGCAGAGGAGCGCATCTATACCATCGAGTTCAGCCTGTTCAACGAACTGGTGCTGCAGGCCATGGACTACGTAGGGCAGATTCAGCAGAACGCCAAGGTCATCGCCGTGATCGACTGCCTGAGCGCCTTTGCAGGTATAGCCGTGGCCGGAAACTATGTGAAGCCCGAAGTGAGCGACAGTCATGTGCTCGACATCAAGAAAGGCCGTCACCCGGTCATCGAAAAGCAGTTGCCACTAGGTGAGGAGTATGTACCGAACGACATCTACCTCGACAATGAAGAGCAGCAGGTCATCATCATCACGGGTCCGAACATGGCCGGTAAGAGTGCCCTGCTGCGCCAGACCGCCCTCATTGTGCTGATGGCGCAGATCGGTTGTTTTGTGCCGGCCGAGGCAGCTAACATCGGTATCATCGACAAGATCTTTACCCGTGTAGGCGCTTCGGATAACCTCTCGAAGGGCGAGTCGACCTTTATGGTGGAGATGACCGAGACGGCCAGCATCTTGAATAACCTGTCTGACCGCAGCATGGTGCTGATGGACGAGATCGGGCGTGGGACGAGCACCTACGACGGTATTTCCATTGCCTGGGCTATTGTGGAGCACCTGCACAACCACCCAAAATTCCGGGCCAAGACGCTTTTTGCCACGCACTACCACGAGCTCAACCAGCTGGCCGAAGACCTGACCCGCGTGAAGAACTTCAACGTGTCAGTAAAGGAGACGGGCGGCAAGATTCTGTTTATGCGCAAACTGGTAGAGGGCGGCAGCGAGCACAGCTTCGGTATACATGTGGCCCAAATGGCGGGTATGCCGAACAGCGTGGTGCTGCGTGCCGATGAGATCATGCACCACCTCGAGAAGGAGAAAGTATCGGAGCAGGCACCGAAGCAACGGATGAAGTCAGCGCCGAAGAACAATTACCAGCTGAGTATGTTTGAGCTGCAAGACCCGCAACTGCAGCGTGTAAAAGAGCTCATGGAGCAGCTCGATATTAACACGATCACGCCTGTAGAAGCACTTTTGAAACTCAATGAGCTCAAATTGTTGTTAAAAGATAAAGGCGAAATGGTGCGCTGAAAGGTATAGCGGGACAGGAGGCTAAAATATTTTGAAAATTTTCTCGCTGAAAATCAGTAGGAAAAGAAAAAGTGATGGAAAATTTTAGTGCAGCCTCTTGACTTCTGAAATTTTGTCTATATCTTTGTATCACTAAATCGCTAAGG
>NZ_AKIS01000250.1:0-1042 GCF_000277005.1 Pontibacter sp. BAB1700
ATCCATAAGTATTAATACTTATCAAAAACCAGGTATACTTTAAAAAGCACTTCAATGATGTTTTAACAAAGAAATTACGGCTAACGCTTCTTTCCCCCTCCTGTCAACCTCCAATAAACTCAGAATCAAGTCCTTTAAATTATTCTTTGAAAAATATATAAAATGAATATCTGAAACACTTTTGCTTTTGTGCTGTGAAGCTACGGGATGAAGACTATAATACTGTCGAGACCATCGGACGAGTAGCAGCCAATGGGACCTCAGCTGTTTAGAGGAAGACACGCTGCACAAATGTGTAGAGCAAAAACTTGAAGGTTCCAGCGGTTACAGGTATACCCAGCCATTCAATTGGATAGGTTTTTGCTAATATTTAACAGAACCTTATGCGTTATACCTATGAAAAAATTATCCCTCGTGTTCGCACTTACTATCCTGGCATGTACCTGGAGTTATGCACAGGCAGTACCTGCCTCTCTTGTTACAACTACTGCTCAACGAACTGAGGAGTACTGTGAGCTCAGGTTCTTTGTGAAAGCTCTTTTCAGTACTAAAGTGCATGCGCACGTTGATTTCGGCAACGGTGAAGAGGTATTGAAAGACACTCAAGGAAATAACATTGATTTCATATCCCCTATGGCTGCTCTGAACTACATGAATAGCAAAGGCTGGAAATTAGTCGATACCTATCCCAGGGTTCATGAAGGAAGTAGTTGTACCTACTATGTGATGAAACGGAGTTTGGAGTGAAAGTACTCTTTTAAAAACGCACAAAAACGCCCTGCAGATTAGCATCTGCAGGGCGTTTTTAGTTTACTTAAACCTTGGGCCGGACATTAAAAAGTTCTTGATAGCTGCTTGTGGTTTGAAACATGCTTTTGCAGGGTGTATAGTGACGTGTTAATATAATTTTATTAATATCAACAGATTCTAACTGATGTTCTACCACCTAATTTACTACTACTAACATGATCCTCATCATGAGTACGTCTTTATATTAGAGACTATAGTACCATAAAACTTTATTAGAATTTATATATATTTA
>NZ_AKIS01000251.1:0-1952 GCF_000277005.1 Pontibacter sp. BAB1700
TATATTTTAGATTAATAATTATGGGTATAATTATACGATTTACAACTATAACCATATTGAAAAGTTTGGACTTTTAAAATTTATGTAACTTTTTTCGATCAACACTTCAGTAGCAAAACCGCCAAAACAGGTCAAAAACAAACATTTTTCATCTTTTTCAAATTGAAATATACAAAGTGTCTATGATTTAAGTAAGAATTTATCATAAAAGACTGGTTTTTCTAAAAAATTCATACTTATATTTGCAACAACTTATATATGAAGATAAGGACAAGGATTAGCCAAGCTCAATATTTTCATAAAAAGCACCAGGCAGGTTACCTGCTACTTTTATAGAAAACGGTAGTTTACCTGGGGCCTTATAAGGAGTACATTTTTTAATTTTTCAACTTTTAGCCAAAAAGATGAATACAATTTCCACTAAGGTGACTAAGTGGACGGGGACAACTCTGTCTGCTTTCATGCTCACACTCGTAGCCTTTCTACTCTCGACAGGCTTCGTAAACGCCCAGACTTACAGCGGGCCATTAGTAATCACAAAAGGAGGTACTTACACAGGTAACTGGGAGTCGAAAGACTCTGAGGTAGCTGCTGTAGACGTGCGTACTTCTGAACCTGTTGTCATTGTCAATTCGAACATCAGAGGGGCCGGTTACCTGATCAAAAGCTGGGGCCATGCCGCTAATATTACTGTCAGACACACCAAAGGTTACGGCCTAACTCCTACCCCTTGGCGTGATTACAAGAAGCCACGCCGCTTCTTGACAGTTAACAACTTTAAGAACATTGTAGTAGAGAACTGCTACCTTGAAGGTACAGCTGGTATCTATGTGGGTACGCGTTACGAGGGCAATGGCTCTACAAACGAAACTGTAAAGATCCGCTACAACAAAGCCAAGAACATCGACGGTCGCGTTCACGGAGGTGCTGAGCACTCGCAGTTTGCGCAGTTCAACTACCGCGGTAACCTGCCACACGCTGAGATCGCCTGGAACGAGATAATCAACGAGCCAAACAAGTCGCTTGTAGAAGACAACATCAACTTGTCTAACGCTCGTGGTACTTCTGCTTCTCCTATCCGCATCCACAACAACTTCATCAAGGGTGCTTACCCAATCCCTGCTACAGAAACTAAATTCTCAGGTGGTGGTATCATTGCTGACTCCTGGTACCAGGATGGCATGGGCGATCCGGCTTCAGTAGCCACAGCTCACGTGAAGGTATTTGACAACCAGACGGTGAACGTCGGTAACTATAACTACGCCATTGCTGGTGGCAACAACATCGAGGTATACAACAACCGTGGAGTAAACTCTGGTTTGTTTGACGATGGCACCCGCATGAACACACACAACGTGGGCCTGTATGGCTACGACTACTACAAGAAGGGTGCTACCTTCAATGCCGTAATGCGTAACAATGTTACCGGTGTTATGAGCCAGGGCAACCTTTTCGACAAGAACTACTTCCCGGATGGTCTGGTTAAAAACGAGAACAACCCATACGTTGGCGGTAACATCACAAAGCAGCACGAGCAGAATGAATACAGCGCCTGGTTGTCAAAGCTGAGCCGCAATGGTATCGCACTTGGCCCTAACGGATCAGCTCCGGCTACTTCTCCGTCGCAGCCAACACAGGATGCGCCGGTAGCAACTGCACCTGCTGAGCAGACACCACCTGCATCAACTTCACCGTCAACTGGAACTACAACTGGTACTGCTGGTACTGGCAAGATCACGCGTGACTTCTGGTCAAACGTACACGGTTCTACAATCAGCGTGGTACCAGTGAACACGAACCCAACTTCTACGAGCGCAATAAGCTCTTTCGAGGCGCCAACAGGTCAGGGTAACAACTACGGCCAGCGCATCCGCGGCTACGTGACGGCTCCTGCCTCAGGCCAGTACACTTTCTGGATCGCGGCCGACGACGTGGCTGAGCTGTACCTGAGC
>NZ_AKIS01000252.1:0-1593 GCF_000277005.1 Pontibacter sp. BAB1700
GAAGTATCATAGTGCTCCTGTTTACTTTTTTTATAGCAGTATTAAATGCAAATGCGCAAAGTGAAACCAAGTCTGACTCTTGGGAAGATAACTATAGTGAAGCGCAGCTCGCATTAGAAAATGCTGAGTATTCTAAAGCTTTTGAAAAAGCAATCGCAGCAGAAAGGCTGTTGAAAAAATGGAATCCCGAAGTTGCTTTAGTGAAAATACATGCACTTCACAATCTCACTCAAAGTAATGACTATGTAGATAGTACTCTCAATAATTCCTTACTATTCGAAGTAGATAGGTACATCAAGTTTAACAGAGGACGAAAAAGAAAATCAGCAGGGTATTTTTCAGCTTAATGCAGCACTAAAAGCACTTCCGATATATATCAAAGGTAACTCTGCCAAAACTGAAGAGATGTATGGAGAAGCGATGCAGTATTACTTTAAAGCTGCTGAAATGGGAATATCAAACGCAATGCTTCAAATTGGCCGGTTGTATTCTGAAGGTTTAGGCGTAGATCAAAACGCTAAACAGGGATTCAAGTGGTTTCTTAAAGCAGCAGAAAATGGTAATTCAGATGCAATGTTTATTGTAGGAATATGGTACAGTAGAGGTATTGGCATAGAGACAGATACTTCTGAAGGATTAAGATGGTTTAGAAGGGCCGCAGAAAAAGGCAACGGTAGTGCTATGGCTAATTTAGGAATCGCATACTTAATGGGCCGTGGTACTGCAGTCAACTACAATGAAGCTTTAAAATGGTCTTTGCTTGCATCCAATAATGGTGAAGTAGGAGCATACCATAACCTAGGGGTTCTTTATGCTAACGGATTAGGAGTTGATAGAGACTATACAAAAGCAATTGAGTGGTATGAAAAGGCTGCAGCGGAGGGATTTGCTGATTCGATGATTAACTTGGGTAACATATACTCAAGAGGTGGCCCAGGTGTCACAGAGGATCAAAGTGTCGCTATGAATTGGTATTTAGAAGCAGCTGAACAAGGAAAAGCGGTAGCTATGCATAACATTGCATCAATGTATGTTAAAGGACTCGGTGTAAGTGTTGACTACTGTGAAGGTCTTACGTGGTATAAAAAGAGTGCTGCCTTGGGTGAAGATAAATCTATGCATGCAGTTGGTTACATATATTCAGATGGCAAAGCAGGAAGAAGGAATTATAAAAAGGCAAGAAATTGGTTTTTACAAGCAGCAGAAAAGGGCAATGCAGATTCAATGGTGAACATGGGGGTACTCCATGTCGAAGGTAATGGTGTGAAGAAAAACTATATAGTTGCTTTAGAGTGGTTTCAAAAAGCAGCTGAAATGGGAAACATTAAAGGGATGCTGTATTTAGCGAATCTTTATGAAAAGGGGGGCAAAGGTGTTAGAAAGGATAAAGATCTTGCGGATCAATGGCGTCAAAAAGCAGAAAATTTAAAAAATGTAAAATCATAGAGATTTTGCCATCGTTTCTGCTATCTATAAACGAAACCACTGAATTTCAGTGGGTTTTTTCGTTTTTGTTACCTTTGGGCCGGAGTCGGAACCGGCACACGGAGTGTAACCTCATTGGTGTTTGAGACCAACGCGTCTACCAATTCC
>NZ_AKIS01000253.1:0-1098 GCF_000277005.1 Pontibacter sp. BAB1700
TATAGTAATATTATGGTTTAAATATTAGCCTCGGAAAAGATAATTTAAGCTTACTTTTAAGTTTAAACTTTAATGTCTGATTATGAATTGGTTAGTTTGAGTAGAGCAGTTGTATCTTGTGTTAAGATGGGCAGAATATGAGCCAATTCTATGTCACTCAATGGAGAGGCTAGGAATAGATTGGGTATGAAATTGTATTCAGTGCAAAGAGACTCTTAACAACATGTAATATGAATAAGTATTTTATACAGACTTCTAAGACTTCGAACAAACCATATAGTAGCTCAATGAGTTACTTTCAATCTGATTTGGTAGTTGAAGTCAACTTGAATACATACTTCCCTAATATTGAGATTACATTTGATAAACTTAAACGTAAGCATTTTGCGAAGCCTATCACTACTGAGTATCACTTCGTTAAACCAACTACTAAAGATGAATACACGAAATGCCTGCATAGGAATTTAGAGCTTATCAGAAGCCTCAAGTGGGGAGAAGCTGAGTATTTTTTAATATCAGGCATAGATCGCCTAGAATTAAAATTGTTTACCCTAGATGATAAAAGGGAGTTTAGTATTGGGATTGTAATCAGTAATGACTTTGAGTATGGTACAGTTGAGATTGGCAAAAGCACCAGCTTCACTCGGAGGCGCTGGTATAGAAATAATGGAGAGGCTATCTCCGAAGACCAATTCCGCCAGATCTTAGAGTTGGTCTACAACTATGTATTAGATGAAGTCTCCTATGAAATCAACATTGGTAGTTTGGAAGCAAAGGCAAAAGTTGTTTTATCCGGAGAAATGTTAGAGCCTACAATTACTTCAGTTCAAAAGAGGGAGTATCTTGATCAATTAGAGCAAAAAAAGAAACAGCTTCAAGCCCGGCTGATCGATAACGATACTGACACGCCTCAGGATCGTGCTTCCCTGAGAGGAGAACTAGCTGGAATAGAATATGCCATTAGAGTGTATGAGCTACATTTCGCAGATTGATAGTAGATGATGATGTGAGATAGTCAAGATATAATCTGACAGTTTAAGTAAATTGAATGTGACGCATTTAATTATTTAAACCCGATTATATCATGACCACTCAAGA
>NZ_AKIS01000254.1:0-1443 GCF_000277005.1 Pontibacter sp. BAB1700
GGCCTCCTCGTCGGTAATGCTCTCAAAAATAGCCCGACCCGACTGGTGCAGATGCGCGTGCAGCGGCCCCACACCCGGGTAGTCCAGACCAGCAGAGATCGAGTATGGCTCAGTTACCTGTCCGTCTTCGGTTTGCATCAGCAAGGTGCGGCTGCCGTGGATGATACCTTCTTTGCCCAGTACCGAGGTAGCGGCTGACTCCCCAGAGTCTATACCCAAACCGGCAGCCTCTACGGCTACCAGCTTCACTTCCGCCGTATCGAGGTAGTGGTAGAAAGCCCCCGCCGCATTGCTGCCGCCGCCCACACAGGCGACCACATAATCCGGATTCTCACTGCCGGTCTTCTCCAGCAACTGCGCTTTCATTTCCTCCGAGATCACCGCCTGAAAGCGGGCCACCATATCCGGGTACGGGTGCGGACCCACCACCGAACCGATGATGTAGTAAGTGTCTTCCGGGTTATTGATCCAGTCGCGAATAGCTTCGTTCGTGGCATCTTTCAGCGTTTTACTGCCGCTGGTAGCAGGCACTACCCTTGCTCCTAACATATTCATTCTAGCTACATTAGGAGCCTGCCGTTCAATGTCTACTTCACCCATGTACACGATACACTCAAGGTTCATCAGCGCACAAACTGTAGCCGTGGCAACGCCATGCTGACCAGCACCCGTCTCGGCAATGATGCGGGTCTTGCCCAGTCGCTTGGCCAGCAAAATCTGCCCGATGGTGTTGTTGATCTTATGCGCTCCGGTATGGTTCAGGTCCTCCCGCTTGAGGTAGATGTTGGTGTTATACTTCTCGGATAGGCGCTTGGCAAAGTATAGCGGCGTCGGGCGACCTACATAATCGCGGAGCAAGCTCTGCATTTCCTCCTGAAAATCCGGCTCAGCCATGATCTTCAAATAGTTCTCACGCAGTTCCTCCACGTTGGGGAATAGCATTTCGGGAACATAAGCCCCGCCGAACTTGCCGTAGAATCCGTTTTCGTCTACTGAGTATTTCATGTGTTTTTTTATCTTTTGGTTCTGCATGGCGCGAGCGTCCTCGCTCGTGACTAGCTATAGTGGGGCCTCTGGCCCCTAGTGTTAAGCTGAGAAAAATCACAAATGGGCCAGAGGCCCCTCCATAATAAGCACGAGCGAGGACGCTCGCGCTATAAAAACCTTCTAGCCTCTATCCCTAAGCCTGCTAATCAACTCCTTCACCTTCTCCACATCCTTCAGCCCCGGTTCCACCTCAAAGCCGCTGTTCACGTCAATGGCAAAGGGCTTTGGACGGAGCTTTTCAAACTCCTTACTCTGCAGGTTTTCCAGATTCAGGCCGCCGCTCAGGAAATAAGGTATAGGCGAGAAGTAGCCTTTCAGCATTTCCCAGTCGAAGACAGTGCCGTTGCCGCCGTAGTTGTTGCCGCGGGTGTCGAAAAGGAAGTACTCGCAGTAGCG
>NZ_AKIS01000255.1:0-1172 GCF_000277005.1 Pontibacter sp. BAB1700
TGGTGCCTGTGATGGCCACAATAGGTATCCGCGTCGGGGTGCTGTGCGGAAAAAGCATGTTGATGATCGGTTCTGCCACGTTGCGGGGCAGGCCATCAGTAGGGGAGATGTGCATGCGCAGCCCGGGAGCGGCATTCACTTCGATTACGGCGCCCTTTGTTTCAGGCAGCGGGATGGCAATGTCGGTCGTCATCACATCGATGCCACACACGTCCAGCCCGATGATACCGGCAATGCGCTCTGCCATGAGCACATTATAAGGGTGCACCAGGTCCGTTACATCGGTGGCTGTGCCGCCGGTGCTGAGGTTGGCTGTGCTTTTCAGGTATAGCACTTCGCCCTCCGGCAATACAGATTGCAATGTCAGCCCTTTCTCTTTGAGCAGGCTGCGCGTATGCTTGTCTATTTTGATGTGCGTGAGCGCCTTTTCATGGCCTATACCTCGTCGCGGATCCTTGTTGACCTCTTTCACCAGTTGCTGTATGGTCGAGATGCCGTTGCCGGTGACCATGGCCGGTGTGCGTTTGGCGGCGGCTATAAACTTGCCGTTGATCACCAGCAGGCGGTAGTCGTCGCCTGTGATGAACTGCTCTACCATTACCTTCTTGGAGTAGCGCTGTGCCTCGGTCAGGGCACGCTGCGCTTCCTTCCAGGTATGGATGTTGATGGTAGCGCCCTTTCCCTGGTTGCCGTCCAGCGGTTTCACGACCACGGGGTAGCCCAGTTCCTGCACCGCCTCTTCCAGTTCATCGGCATCATGCACGATATGGCCCCGGGGCACCGGTATACCTGCATCTTCCAGGATGAGCTTGGTGGCGTTTTTGTTACCGGCATTTTCCACCCCGAAGCAGGAGGTGCGGGAGGTCATGGCAGCCTGTATGTGCTTCTGGTGTATGCCATACCCGAGTTGTATAAGCCCGCTGCGCTGGTTGTTGATATAAGGTATACCGCGGCTTACCGCCTCCGATACAATAGCTTCCGTGCTTGGGCCAAAGTACTCGTCTTCCCGTATCTGGTGCAGCCGGGCGATGTCCTGCACAATGCTGGGCTTTTTGCCTTTGGCCATCAGTTCGGTAATGCGCACTGCGGCATGTGCCGCATATTCCCCGGCACGCTCCTGCTGGTAAGAGAAGACGACATAGTCCACCCCGGGGCCGGGACCGGCGTAGCGG
>NZ_AKIS01000256.1:0-1459 GCF_000277005.1 Pontibacter sp. BAB1700
GCAGGCGGCTATACCGAACGGTAAGGTGCGTCGCGAAATGCTTTCCATCCTGATCCGGTATTACCAACTCCATGTAGAGCGGCTGGGCGAGATAAAATCGCTGGCCATCTTATCAGAAGTACTTAGCTAAAAAACAGAAAAGGCGATGCATCTGCATCGCCTTTTCTGTTAGTATTAAAGTAGCTGTTAGCGTACCTGCAGTACATCTATTTCGAAGATCAGCACGGAGTTTGGCGGAATACTGTTGCTACCGTAGTAGCCATACCCCAGGTAAGATGGGATATACAGGTTTGCTTCTTCGCCTTTACGCAACTGCTGAAGTCCTTCGTCCCAGCCTTTGATCACCTGACCAGCACCTACTAGCACCGAAAAGGGTTTACCTGTTCTGAAAGAGCTATCGAATACATCGTTGCTGATGTTTCGGCCAATGTAGTTTACCTCTGCATACTGCCCTGCCTTGATTTTGTCTCCTTCACCTTCTTTCTTAGTTAGGATATAAAGACCGCTGTTCAGGCGCACTACCTTGGTCGTGTCTACATTATTAGTCCTGAAATACTTCCTGATCGTCTCCTCATCTATTTTCTTCTGAGCTTCAATTTGCTCAGGCGTTACATAGTAAGGGTTCCTGTTATCTTCTTTGCATGATGCAAAAGAGACCAGTACAACGAACAAGAAAAGAGCTTTTGCAAACCATGTGCTCAGTTTCTGCTTTTTGTGTGTCAGGTTCATGATATTCAGGTTAAAGGTAATCTGATATTAGTTTTTAATGTCAACAAGCTCCACGTCGAAGCGCAGGATCGAGTTGGCTGGCATTTGTTCGCCACGAGCCTGCTCGCCGTACGCCAATGTAGATGGGATCAACAGGATAGCCTTGCTACCTTCGTTCAATTGCGCAATACCATCGTCCCAACCCGGAATCACCTGGCCCTGGCCAAGCGGGAACGTAAACGGCTGACCACCGCTCATCGGGTTGTCGTAAGAAGACTCCAGCTCTTTACCGTCCAGGAAAGACAGTTTGTAATGTACTGATACATTGTCACCTGCTTTTGCTTTCGGACCTTTGCCAGGCTGTGTTACCACATAGTATACACCAGCATCTGTCTTCTGCACATTCTTCAGGCCTTTCTCTTTGATGTACTCCTGAATTTTGGCGTCGTCAACTTTGATCTGCTCTTTGGCACGCTCCTGCTGAGCAAGCATCTGCTCCTCAAACATCTTCTGCTGGTCTGCAATCGCCTCTTCCTCAGACTGGATTTTGTCAGCTTTCAGGAAGAACGTGAAGTGCGTGCCTGGCTTAATGAATGGAGGCATCGGCTGGTTGAAGGTATTAGCGAAAAGTGAGTCCACGCTGATCTTGAACACGCCGCTGTCGCCAGCGCGCATCATCGTCAGGGCGTCTTCAAGGCTACCTTTGAAGGTTGGCTCCATTACTGGCAGCATCACCGGCTGGCCCTGCTGG
>NZ_AKIS01000257.1:0-3007 GCF_000277005.1 Pontibacter sp. BAB1700
CTTCCGGCGATTCATCCCCATAGCTCAGGCCTCCAATGGTGGTCGCCTCTCCTATACCTTCTATGCCATCGCTGCAGAACAGGCGCACGATCACCATGGCCTGGTTGCGCATCACAGCCATGGACAGATGGTGCGGACGTATGGTGGGCAGATCCACAATGAGAGACTCAATCCGATCTATCTGCATGTCTTTCATATAGTTAAGTGAACGAATACTATTTTAAATGAGTGCATACTTACCCTGGAAAGTAATCACTCACTAAGTATTACAAATGTACTCGCTCACCCTCCTCACGGATAGGACAAATGCACTTTTAACAAGACAAATCGAACATATAGGCGCCTACTTCTGCGTCACGCCGATCTTTTTGCGGAATTCGAGTGGGGTTAGGCCGGTCTTTTTCTTGAAGAGCCTGGCAAAATAGGCGGGGTCGTCAAAGCCCAGCGTATAGGATACATCGGCGATGTTACTTTCCACATCAGACAAGGCCAATTGGGCTTTCGTGATAAAGTAGTCGATCAGGATATCCTTGGGTGATTGGCCGGCAACGCTCCGGCAGATCCGGCTGAGGTGGCCGGTGGAGATGAACAGGTCATGGGCATAGTCTTCCACGGTTTTCTTGTAAGTATCGGCAGCCCGCATGAGCTGCTGAAAACGCCGGAAGTATACCTTGCTGATATTGGAAGAGGAAAAAAATGCCTGCTTGCCGCCCAGTGAAATGCGGTAGAGCTGCACCAGCATCTGCCCCACCAGGTACTGCAGCATCAGAAGCCGACCCGGAAACTGGCTGTTGTATTCGTCCACACACTTCTGCATGGTGTCGAACACCTCGGTGGTGGCTGGTTCTTCGGGCGAGACCGACACGATATGAATCTCCTCCATACCGAAGATCACGTCGGCTTCGCGTTGCAGCATGTGCTCCAGTACGGTATCAGACAGGTTGATGATCCAGCCGGAAACATCGGTGAGATGCTGAAAGCCGTGCTCGATGTTTTTCGGAACAACCAGAAAAGCCGGGCCGCTTACCCTTACCTTCTCACTTGCGTAGTGAAACTCGGTTTGCCCATGCTGCACTAAAAAGATCTGCAGGAAATTATTGTGCGCGTGCAGTTTAACCTGCCCCTGGTGCCGTTTGCCTATTTCCCCGAAAGGGTGGACATGAATGAGCCCTTTCGCAAATTCGATGGTATTGGTGCCGTAAAGCCCTTTGTAAAACCGTTTTCCGTGCATGCTATAAGATGCCGATTAAGGAGGATATTTCCAAACAACCCGCTATCCTGTTGGTAGGCGACACCTCCTCCACATACGAAATTTTGGATTCGGCTAGCCTGATTCTTGTGTTCAGCCCGAACACGGCGTAAAGCCCGTCGCGGGCCATGTCGATGATCTCACCATCATACAAGGTGATGGCATTTTTGAAAAGCGCAAAGATCCTTCGCATGATGTGGATGACGTCGAAGGGAACACTGGACTCGATAAAGGGCGTGAAAATGTGGATGTCGATAAAAAAAGAGCCAGTTTGCACCGTTCCCCGATCTCCCCTATGGTATTCTCCTCTTTTCCGTCAATAAATATGTGCCGGTCTGTGTCGTCGCGTATCAGGCGCTGCACGGTCACTCCCTCCCCCGTTACCTGCGATTGGCAGGCCAGCCTCACGTTATCCGGAAACTTTTTTACTTTCTTTTAGTGCGCTCCTAGTTGGTGGGGCGTGAGTTTGTCCTGCCCCTCCAGCACCAGCACCCGGCAGGTGGTGCACTGCCCTTTGCCGCCGCAGGCGTGGTAATGCGGAATGCCGGCCACCAGAGAAGCCTGCAGCATGGTCTGCCTCTCCTCTACCTGCACGACTTTATCATCCTTGAAATTTACCTGATGGGACATAAGAGATCTTATTGGTTTATACCTTCGCTTTTATCCTCCTTGCCACGCACCAGGTGCTGGTACTGGGGGTGTTTTTTGAGGTAAGAGCGCATGTAAGGGCAAAGCGGGATCACCTGCAGTTGGTTGGCTTCAATGTGCTCCAGCACATGCCTGGTCATTTTGGCCGCTATCCCTCTGCCCCCTATCTCTTCCGGTACATCGGTATGCAGCACAGTCATTACGCCGGGGCGCAGTTTGTACTCTATCACAGCGGTGTGGCCGTCTATAGTCGCCTCAAACTGGTTCTTGGCAGGATTGTCTTTCACTTCTATTTCCATAAAATGAGTGCGTTGTGTGGTTTCAAAAAGGACGGCTATACCTTCTGGGAAAGGGTAATAAAAAGCGAACTGCGTACGACAGGTTTCAGGTTGCGGGTCTTGTGGCCTTTTCCGGTGGTGTCTTCCAGCAAGAGCACCTGCCCCTCCCGGAAGGTACGTTTTTCCCCGAGAGAGGTCTCAATCTCAATGCCGCCGTCGAGCAGGACGATGTACTGCCGGTCGGGCGCATTGTGGAAGTCATAATCATAGGTGGGCACCACTTTTCTGAAAATGACGCGCTCCGCCACTTCTGACTCCGACAGAAAGCCGATCTCCCCCTCCGGAAAAAGCGGCCTGGTAATATCTTCAAACCGACTGTCTCCGTTTTCGTCGGAATACACCCGGGTAATTGCAAAAGCCTCCATATCTGTTTTCATTCTATTTAAGATTATGCAGTTAAATATGCTTGATTTAATCGTCATCTTATTGGTAATCAGGTATACGGAAAGTCCGCAATATGATAATTACCAACCTTGAATCAGTTTATTTGCTATACCTGCCCTGCACAATCAGGAAACATCTGAAAGAAAACTCCTTTACAACTGGCCAGCATCCGGATCATCAGACGTTATATCTGCAGATAGCAATGTACATTCATGGCTCAGGTATAGCTGGTGCTACTGCTGCATTGGAAAATGCACGAGAAGCCCAGGTGTAGCAGGTAGCACACCAATAACTTTTTGCTGAATTACCGTTAAACAGATGGAGGTTGCGGAAGCAACTGATGTGCTAAACGATCTCGCTTACGCACAGCAATAAGGTATACAGTGTT
>NZ_AKIS01000258.1:0-2492 GCF_000277005.1 Pontibacter sp. BAB1700
ATCCGGAAACATCATGGCGCTGCGCCACCGCGACCATGATGTGCGTGGCGTGCAGTTCCACCCGGAATCGGTGCTGACGGAGCATGGGCGGGAGATGATCAAAAACTGGTTAACACATTAAATGTCATCTCGACGATAGGAGAGATCTGAATTAGAAAGGCAGCATATTTCTCGCTGTGTTCGAAAAGACAAAAACATCAATCATGAAAGAAATACTGAACCACTTATTTGAACATAAAACGCTGAGCCGGGAGCAGGCGCAGGAGGTGCTGAAGAACATTGCCGCCGGCAGGTATAACCAAAGCCAAATTTCAAGCTTTTTGACCGTTTACATGATGCGCAGCATTACCGTGGAAGAACTGGAGGGTTTCCGCAATGCCCTGCTGGAGCTTTGCCACCCTGTAGAGTTGGACGCTTACGACCCGATAGACCTCTGCGGCACAGGCGGTGATGGTAAGGATACCTTTAACATCTCCACGCTATCTTCTTTTGTAGTAGCGGCTAATGGAATCGCAGTGGCCAAGCACGGCAACTACGGTGTATCGTCTTCCTGCGGATCGTCCAATGTGCTGGAAGCATTGGGTATTCAGTTCACCACCGACAAAGACAAACTGGAGCGCAGCATTGCCGAGTATAACATTTGCTTTTTGCACGCACCACTATTCCATCCGGCCATGAAGAGCGTCGGGCCGATCCGGAAAGACCTTGGTGTGAAGACCTTTTTCAACATGCTCGGCCCGATGGTGAATCCGGCTTTCCCGAAGAAACAGCTGGTGGGAGTATTCAGTCTGGAACTGGCCCGCATGTATGGCTACCTCTACCAGCAGCAGCCCGACATCAGGTATAGCATCCTCCATACCCTTGATGGCTATGACGAAATTTCCCTGACGAGCCCTTTCAAAGTGATTGCCGACAGCAAAGAGCAACTTCTCGACGCCGGCGATTTAGGACTTGGCCGATTGGAGCACAGCCAGATCAAAGGAGGGGAAGGTATAGCCGAGTCGACTGAGATTTTTCTGAAGGTGATCAAAGGCGAAGGTACGGCTGCCCAGACGGATGTGGTCGCCGCCAATGCCGGCATGGCCATCCACTGCGCCCGCCCCGAAACCGCTATACCTGATGCCGTTGCTTTGGCTAAAGAGACACTCCAATCAGGAAGAGCTTATGCCTTATTTAACAAACTGATAAATGACAACAAGCTGGTAACAGCCTAATCATTTTGCAATCCTTAAATTTCCAAACTCTAAATCTGAAAATCATGAATATTCTCGACGAGATCATCGCCCATAAATACAAGGAAGTAGAAGAGCGAAAGGCGCTATACCCGGTGAAGTTACTGGAGAAGAGCCTGTATTTTGAGACGCCGTGTCTGTCGCTGGAGCGCTACCTGCTGCGACCGGATAAAAGCGGCATTATTGCCGAGATCAAGCGCAAGTCTCCTTCTAAGGGGGACATCAACCCCTATGTATCGGTGGAGCGCACCTCCATTGGCTACATGCAGGCGGGAGCTTCGGCTCTATCTATCCTGACGGACTCGAACTACTTCGGAGGCAAAAACGAAGACCTGATGATCGCCCGCAAGTATAACTACTGCCCGATCCTGCGCAAAGACTTTACCGTGGACGAGTACCAGATCGTGGAAGCGAAGTCGATCGGTGCTGATGCCATTCTGCTGATTGCCGCTGCACTGGAGCCGGAGAGACTAAAGCAACTGGCAGCTTTTGCCCGCTCTTTTGGGCTGGAAGTATTGCTGGAAGTGCATTCTCAGCAAGAACTGGAAGCTTCGTTAAGTGAAGACGTGACGATCGTGGGAGTGAACAACCGCAATCTTCAGACTTTCCAGACCGATGTTGCCCTTTCTTTGGAGTTGGCTCAGCACATCCCGTCAGGTATGACCAAGGTGTCGGAAAGTGGTTTGAAATCACCGAAAACGTTGATAGAGCTGCAGGCGGCAGGGTATAATGGCTTCCTGATCGGGGAGACCTTCATGACTGATGGTCGTCCGGAACGTGCAGCAGCCGAGTTTATCCGGGAGCTGCGCCAGCTGCAGCAAAATTTATCACTGGCTTCCGCGCAGGCTTAATGGCAGATTGCAAGCTCTCAATTTATGCATAAGGAAGAGATGAAAGACCTGAAACTAAAAGTATGCGGCATGCGCGACCCGGAAAACATCCGGCAGGTGGCCTCGCTGCAACCCGACTACATGGGCTTCATTTTTTATGAAGGCTCCAAGCGCTACTGTGAGGGCTACATCACCCCTGAACTTTTGGCGGAACTACCGGCAGGTATACAGAAAGTAGGTGTTTTCGTGAATGAAGCTACAGATGTTGTAGAGGCTACAGTTAAGAAATATGGCTTGGATCTGGTGCAGTTACATGGTCGTGAAACGCCGGGCCAGTGCCGGGAATTGCGAGAGGCAGGCATAAAACTGATTAAAGCTTTTTCAGTAGACGACCGCTTTTCTTTTGAGAACACCTTGCTCTACGAGCGCT
>NZ_AKIS01000259.1:0-4295 GCF_000277005.1 Pontibacter sp. BAB1700
CCCCGACGTCGGTTACGTGAACCGCCGTTTCTGGAACCAAAGCGGGCACAAATTGAAAAGCTGGTTCGGCCTATTGATACCGTGCGGAGCACGAAAGAATTTACCCGGGAATAAGAAAATACACTTCAGTATTCGGCGGATAAAAGGTATTTTTACAGACCAAAGCAGCTGTATACCTGAAGCACTTCGGGTATAAGAAACGACGAACGGACCGCTCTCTACACCGATCCACCATGTACGAACTCTTCTTTCAGAAATTCAATGAAAAAGTGCCCCTGACCCTAGAAGAGCAGGAGCAGATCAAAACCTATCTGACGCCAAAAAAGCTGCGCAAAAGACAGTACCTCTTGCAGGATGGCGACGTGTGCAAATCTATTGCCTTTGTGGAGAAGGGGGCCTTGCGCGCCTATACCGTCGACGAGAACATGAACGAGCACATCATCCAGTTTGCCATTGAGGGCTGGACGATATCGGACCTCTTCAGTTACCTCACCGCTGAGCCCGCCACTTATACTATCGATGCCCTGGAAGATGCCGAGTTGGTGCTGATTACCCGCGCAGCACACGATGAACTCCTGAAAACCCAGCCCAAGTACGAAACCTATATCCGGCTGCTGATAACAGGTGCCTACATTGCCCTGCAACGGCGCCTGACCTCCAATATCAGCCTACCCGCCGAAGAGCGCTATACCCGCTTCACCGAAACCTATCCAGACATTGCCCAGCGTGTGCCGCAGCACATGATTGCCTCCTACATGGGCCTGACGCCCGAAACCCTGAGTCGCGTACGCAAGAAAATGGCCGAGCGCAGGTAAAGTCCCCTTCCTTTTCATTGACAAATGTCAAGGCTTTTTCTTGACAAGGCGCAATGCGCCGGGGCCTGGCATGGCCGTACCTTTGTATTGTTCCTAATTAAACGACCATGAAGACAATACAGACTATCGCCATCATAGGCGCTTCCGGCAACATGGGGGCCGCCATTTCGAAAAGTCTGGCCAAGGGCAATTATCGTTTGCTGCTTTGCGCCAACGACCTGGACAAAGTACAGGCAGTAGCTGAGGAGATCCAAAGCAACCAGCCCGCCGCCTCGGTGGAGGCAGTGGACTGCTCTGTGGACGCCTCATGGGAAGCGGATATCATTATTGCGGCTGTTCCGCATGATGCAGAAAGAGAAGTAGCCCAGAAGATAAAGGAAGTCGCCAACCAGAAGATCGTCATCAGTATCGCCAATCCGCTGAACGACAGTTACGACGGACTGGTAACGGCACCCTATACCAGCGCGGCCGAAGAACTGCAGAAGCTCCTGCCCAATGCCAAAGTGATCAAAGCCTTCAACACCACCTTCGCCGCCGACTTTGCCACGCCGGTTATAGACGGAAAGCAAGCTGACGCCTTTGTGGCGGGCAGCGACGAAGAGGCACTGCAAACGGTGTCTGAACTGGTGAGCACGGCTGGGTTTAACCCGATCGTGGCAGGCGACCTGTCGGTGAGCGGCACCCTGGAACGCATGCAGTTGCTGCTGATCCAGCTCAATATGAAATATGACTACAACTGGCTGGCAGGGTGGAAGATCTTGCACCAGTAATTTTAGCCACATATTTGTCACCCAAGCAACATGCGACGAGACCATTTTATTAAAACACTAGTAACAGGAGTAGTAGGTATGACCACATTATCAGCATTCAATAAATTTACAGATAATCTGAGCGAGCAGGAGCAATTGATGCCTGTGCTGTTTGTAGGCCATGGTTCGCCCATGAACGGCATCGAGGACAACGCTTTCAGCCAGTACTGGAAAAAGCTGGCCAGTGAAATGCCCACACCCAAAGCGGTGCTGGTGGTTTCGGCGCACTGGCTGAGCAAAGGCACCCGCATCACGGCCATGGATTTCCCAAAGACCATTCACGATTTCGGTGGCTTCCCGCGTGAGCTCTTTGAGGTGCAGTACAATGCACCCGGCAACCCGGAGCTGGCCAAAGAAACAGCCTCTATTATTAAATCCGCCACCGTGGAAATGGATCACGACTGGGGCCTCGACCACGGCGCCTGGACGGTGATCCGGCACATGTACCCGGAGGCCAACATTCCGGTGCTGCAGCTTAGCATCGACTATACCAAAGGACCGCAGTACCACTACGACCTGGCCAAGGAACTGGCCGGTCTGCGCAAAAAAGGCGTACTGATTATGGGTAGCGGCAACATGGTGCACAACCTGCGCATGGTGGCCTGGGACAGGCTGAACGACGAGGAATACGGTTTCGACTGGGCCGTGCAGATCAACAACACCTTCAAGGACCTGATTCGCAGCGGCAGCCACGACAAACTGATTCAGTACGAGAAACTGGGCCGCGAAGCTATGCTGGCTATACCTACGCCAGAGCACTACTGGCCACTGATGTATACGCTTGGCTTGCAGGGCAGCAAAGACGAGGTATCCTTCTTTAACGACAAAGCGGTAGGCGGCTCCCTGACCATGACTTCCGTGAAAATAGGCTGATTACAGCACAACATTAAGAATCATAACGTATGGTATTCAGAGAAGACATAAAGGCTGACACGCTTGCATCGGACATGGTTTTGAAATACCTGGTGCGGCCAGCAAGTGAAGCTTTGGGAAAGCGGAAAGCGCTGATCCTGCTGCACGGGGTTGGGAGCCACGAGCAGGACCTGTTCAGCCTGGCTCCATACCTGCCGGATGATGTGATGGTGATCTCACCTCGTGGTCCTATTGTGCTGGGAGAGGGACGTTATGCCTGGTATCAGGTAGATTTTTCTTCGGGCAAGCCAATGATCAACGCCGGGCAGGAGGAGCAGAGCCGCGAGCTCATCCGGGAATTTATCTCCCAGGTGAAGGCAAAGTACAGTATAGACGAAGTATACCTGGGCGGATTTAGCCAGGGGGCTATCATGAGCTATACCATTGGCCTGACGCAGCCTGAGTTGGTAGCCGGGGTGCTTGCCTTCAGCGGCAGGATACTGAAGGAGATCAGGCCGCTTCTTGGTGCTTCGGACAGACTGAAAAGCCTGCGTGCATTTATCGCACACGGTACGCAGGATACAACTCTGCCTGTGCATTATGCCCGCGAAGCAAAGGCGTTTTTAGAAAGCGCAGGTATTGCACCGGCTTATCATGAGCTGGAAATGGGGCACCAGCTGACTGGCGAAGTAATAGCGGCTGTGCTCGATTGGCTGAAATAGCTTTTTTAAAATTAAATTAAAGTATACATACCAAATAAAACAGATATGAAAATAGGCATTACAGGTGCAACAGGCCAATTGGGAAGGCTGGTTGTTACGAGACTAAAAGCTAAGGTGGAGCCCGAAAACATTATAGCGCTGGTGCGCGAACCTCAGAAAGCAGAAGGGATGGGGGTGGAAGTGCGCGAAGCAGACTATACGAAAACAGAGACGCTGGACAGTGCCCTGCAAGGTATAGACACCCTGCTCCTGATCTCATCCAGTGAGGTGGGGCAGCGTGCCGCGCAGCATAAAAATGTGATCGAGGCTGCCAAAAAAGCGGAAGTAAAACGGATCGTCTACACCAGCCTGCTGCATGCCGATACCTCTTTGCTAAGCCTGGCTGAAGAGCACCGCGCCACAGAGCGCATGATCAAGGATTCAGGTATAGCATACACTATCCTACGCAATGGCTGGTACACTGAAAACTATACCGGCTCAGTACAGGGCGCAATTGCCGGCGGCGCTTTTATCGGCAGTGCCGGTGAGGGCAAAATTTCCTCCGCATCCAGAGAGGATTATGCAGAAGCAGCAGTAGCGGTGCTGACAAGCCTGGGGCATGGAGGCAAGGTATACGAACTGGCCGGCGACGAGGCCTATACCCTCAGCGACCTGGCCGACGAGATCTCCCGCCAGACCAGTAAAGACATCCCTTACAAAAATCTACCGGAGGCAGACTATGCTGCTGCACTGGCAGGGTATGGGCTTCCGGATAGTATGGCAAAAGCCATAGCCGGCTGGGACGTAGCCGCTTCGAATGGTGCCCTATACGACGATAGCCGCCAGCTTTCCAAACTGATTGGACACCCAACCACACCCATGGCTGATTCTGTAGCAGAGGCTTTGTAAAGCTAGTTTGGGATTCGTGACCTGTGCGGTATGCACTACCCGCATACACGTATAAGGTATAGCTATCTGTTCTTGGCAGAATGAAATCAAAAAAGCCGCTCCATTTGATGTGGAGCGGCTTTTTAGTAGTCCGTAGGGGAATCGAACCCCTGTTGCCAGAATGAAAATCTGGAGTCCTAACCCCTAGACGAACGGACCATTCTGTCGTA
>NZ_AKIS01000260.1:0-1065 GCF_000277005.1 Pontibacter sp. BAB1700
ATCAGGGTCATTTTGAATCATTTATATGTAGGTTTGATAAAATATTTTATAATAAGTGAGTTAAAATAATTCAAATGGAAGTGACGTTGTGACGTAACTTTTCTCTGAAGGTTTCAAATTGAATACACATTTATTTGTAATTAATCCACAATAACTAAGAAATAACTTTTATTTATGGCTAATTAACATCCTGCCATTTTGAAATCAGGATTCTACTCCATTACATTTGCAACAGACGTTTGGATGAAATGTACAATTGTGAAGTAATATTAATTACTCGGTTTTTAATCCTTATGTCTTGAATTTTAACCATATACGTGAGCTTATGATTGGACTTCTAATTGTTAAACTTTATTAAAAATCATAGTTGCTGGGAATATATATTGTGTATTCTGAGATTTAATTTGATAGTGTCAGAGTAGATATTAGTAGCAGCAAGTGTGATTAAAGTGCAAGTTTTAATTTTCAATTTTCAACTTATTAGCCAAACAAGATGAACCTTAAACTTCGTTATTTATTAACACCCGTGCTCCTTGGAGCCATAACAGTATCCTGCGAGCAGAAAGAAAGCGACGCGATCGCTCCAGACGGCTTCACTGCCGAGTCGGTTGGCTCTGCGACCGGGGCTAACCTGATCTACGAGGAGACCTTCGAGGGCAGCAACCCCTTCTCGACCGCCCACAGCGTGGAGGTTGGCTCCTGGGCCCACGCCCTGCAGTACACGAGCCCTGCCTTCCAGGGGGCCAAGGCGGCGCGCTTCGAGCTGCGCGAGTCCGACCCGCTGGTGAAGAGCGGCACGCGCGCCGAGGTGACCATCGTCAAGGGCTCGGAGGGCCACATCACCAAGAACGCCTGGTACTCGTTTGCCGCCTACTTCCCGGCCGACGGCTTTGTCAAGGAGGAGGACACGGACCTGATCAACCAGTGGCACCAGGACGGCGACCCGTCGGCCTCGATCCGCATCAAGAACGACCGCTTCCAGTTCCGGGTGGGCAGCACCAAGGACAACCGGCAGACCATCGACCTGGGTCAGGTGACCAAGGACACCTGGCACGAGTTCGTGCT
>NZ_AKIS01000261.1:0-1082 GCF_000277005.1 Pontibacter sp. BAB1700
GCATCTCCCTCCAGACAGCCGCCGCTGATCGCGCCGGTCAGCTGTCCGTCTTCGGTCACCAGCATACGGGCACCGGGTCTCCGGTACGAAGAGCCCTGCACCTGCACCACCGTCGCCAGTGCCGCCTGCTTCCCCTCCTGCCGCGCCAGTTCATAGGCCTCTACAATATCCTGCAGTTCTTTCATGTAATGGTAATTGCTCTTGAAGATGACAAGTTACGAAATTTAAGACTTTTGGGGAGGGGTTTGGTTTAATGTGGGCAGATTCCCTCGCTCGCGTCCCGCGAGTGTAAGCTATCCCGTGGCGTCCCGCCACGTGTGCCGATAGTTACAAATCAAAGCGGCCAGAGTCCGCCAGATAGCTCACACTCGCGGGACGCGAGCGAGGGGGAGATAAAATATATACCTACATCTCCATCACTTTCAAAGGGCTATCCGCACATGCGCTACAATAAACATAAGCTTGCGGCTCATTCACAACCCCTGCCCTTACCGGATTCATATGAATGTATTCTTCTTTCTGCTCCATTATCTTGGGTGTATCTAGCAATGTAGGATGGCTCGAATACTGCCAGAAATGATTTCCCACATATTGTTTATTAACCTTTGCAAAGTGCCTAAACAGGTATAGCAACCACTCCCTTCTACTCTCCTGAACGTTATTCTCAATGGCAGCGATGATCTTCTTCGCTGTAAAGCTTTTAAATCTCCCCAGTAATTCTGTCAACTCTTTATCGCGTCTTCTCACAATCAGATGCAGGTGGTTGGTCATGATAACGTAGGCAAAAACCTCAAGCCCCTCCTTCTGTTGGCAGTACCTTAAGTTATCAATCACAATATCTTTGTATTCATTGCGTGTGAAGACATCCAGCCAACCCACAACAGACATCGTGACAAAGTAGAGTTCATCAGGATGTGCTTTGCGGTACTCGCTCATGGTTTAGTGTTTTGTCCTTATCTAAAGAAACGTACAAATTCTATAACTACGCCAGAGGCGTATGGATAGCTCACACTCGCGGGACGCGAGCGAGGGGGCATGTAGACACGAGCGAGGACGCTCGCGCCATAAACACCCATACCCAC
>NZ_AKIS01000262.1:0-2876 GCF_000277005.1 Pontibacter sp. BAB1700
ACCGGTGCCATCTGGCCCCAGGGTGGGCGTGGCATCTTGAGGCAGCATATTACCCACAGAATTCAGGCGTTCCAATACCCGTGTGCGGGCCCAGTACACGTCTGTCTCATCCTCAAAGATGACATAGATAAAACTCATGCCGAACATGGAGGTTCCCCGCACATATTTTACCTCGGGCAGGCCCTGCAAATTCGTAACAAGCGGATAGGTAATCTGGTCTTCCACCAGCTGAGGGCTTCGGCCCATCCACTCAGTAAAGACAATCACCTGGTTTTCAGACAAATCGGGAATGGCATCCACTTTGTTTGTCTGTACAGAATAAAGGCCCCAGCCAAACAGCGATGCTGCAATGAGCAACACCATTATGCGGTTGCGGAGCGAAAAGGAAATTAACTTTTCGATCATGGAATTAAAATAACCTTAATAGAAATGACTAGCAGCCGCTTGAAACGGCTGAAAAGGGGGACAGTACCAAAGAACAGGGTAGCGTTGCTACCAACGCAGTGTCACAAGGTCACAACTGCGCCTATTGTAAAGGTACTTACAAGCCTGTAAGGTTATATAAGGAAGGACTGCACCAGAACAGGTATGTCCCGGGCAATGGGAGGGGAAGTATAAAGTGCGTAAGCAGGTTTTAACTCATCCTGAAGTGCAAAAAGCTGCAGGATCACCACTTTCACAGCGGCGATGAATTTAAGATCCAGTGTTTTATTGAGCGCAAGCGCCTTTGTGTCAGAGGCTATATCCAGGCGCTCTACCACAAACTGGTGGTCTTCACAGCAGCTTTTTTCTTTGGTATCTTGAGGAATGTGGCAAGGAGGCAGCGTTTCTTTCATCTGCTCCATCGGGCAATCTTCAGCCTGCCCGTAGAAACTTAAATCACGTATCTCCCCGGCACATAGATGCATACCTACTGTAACACCTGTCGAGGAGACAAGCACCAGCAGGGCTAACGTTAGCAATATGATCCGGTGAAGAGTTTTCATAATGGTACCTTACCACAAAGGTACAACAGGGCAACTGGGTATGTTATATAATTAGCTATTTTTTTTACATATTTTTCGTGCACGCTTGCCAAGCCTTACAGCTACCCAAGCCGCGAAAGCGGAAAAACAGGTTTGCACCCTTCCTGTAGAACAGGACGAACGGTTTATGGTTCCCTTACTCCAGTAATAAAATAACGCTGTCTTCGTAAAACAACAGATGAGTACCGTGGCTGTGAGTCGAACTTACAGAAGATGGTGTGTTGCATGGGCAACTATACCTTCTAGAACTCTACTGGCTTTCCAAGGGCCTGTTTGATAAAATCTGTAAATCTTAGCTGAAATTGTATAACAGCCTGGGTAAAGGCAGCATGTACCTTTGTACCATCAAGAAAGATAAAACGAATGGAATATGGAGAATAAAGTGCTGATCTCTGATAAATCCGCAAGCCAACATGCTGTAAAGCTGCAGAAGGCGTCTCTCCCTGTTACAGGTATGAGTTGTGCCTCCTGTGCCTTAAGTGTGGAGTCCATGGTGGGTGCACAGCCAGGCGTATCACAAGCGGCAGTGAACTTCGCCTCCCAGACACTGCAGGTGTCTTATGACCCTGACCAGATTGCTCTTACCGATATACAGAAGAATGTGCAGGAAATAGGCTTTGACTTGATCATTGATCAGGAAAATGCCCAGGAAAAGCAGGAAGAGGAGCAGTATAACCGTTACCAGGCGCTGAAGAAGAGAACTATCGCAGCGGCAATACTTACCCTGCCGGTGTTTATCATCGGGATGTTCTTTATGGACATGCCTTACGGAAACTGGATCATGATGGTGCTTAGCGCGCCGGTACTGTTTTACTTTGGCCGAAACTTCTTTATCAATGCTTTCAAGCAAGCGAAAAACGGGAAGGCGAACATGGACACGCTGGTGTCGTTGAGCACAGGCATTGCCTTCCTCTTCAGCGTGTTTAACACCTTCTTCCCTGAGTTCTGGCATACACGGGGACTACATCCGCACGTATACTTTGAGGCTGCTGCTGTCGTAATCGTGTTCATTATGCTGGGCAAGCTGTTGGAGGAGAGGGCCAAATCCAATACCTCCACCGCCATTAAGAAGCTGATAGGCCTACAGCCCAAAACTGTTTGGTTGGTAGAGGGCGACCAAGAGCGGGAGGTGCCTGTTTCTGAAGTGCAGAAAGGAGACCTGCTGCTGGTACGCGCCGGAGAGAAGATACCTGTGGACGGAGAAGTGGCGAGGGGTACTTCCTATGTTGACGAATCCATGATTTCAGGGGAACCCGTACCGGTTGCCAAGCAGCAAGGAGACAAAGTGTATGCAGGAACCATCAATCAGAAAGGTAGCTTTCAGTTTGTGGCTGAGCGCGTGGGAAGTGAGACCATGTTGGCTCAGATCATCAGGATGGTACAGGAAGCACAAGGCTCTAAGGCTCCCGTACAAAAACTGGTTGATAAGATCGCTGGTATATTTGTACCGGTAGTGCTGGTGATAGCGCTGGTTAGCTTTACCGCTTGGTTTGTACTCGGCGGCGACAATGCGCTGACTCAGGCCCTACTGGCTCTGGTGACTGTCCTTGTTATTGCCTGCCCATGTGCTCTGGGCTTGGCAACACCAACTGCTATTATGGTGGGCGTAGGCAAAGGTGCTGAAAACGGCATTCTGATAAAGGATGCGGAAAGCCTGGAGCAGGCACATAAAGTAAATGCTGTCGTTCTCGATAAGACAGGCACCATCACAGAGGGCAAACCGGTGGTGACGGATGTGGTGTGGGCTGATGAAGCGAGTGCCCACAAACAAAACCTACAAACCGTGCTATTGTCGTTGGAAATGCAGTCAGAGCACCCGCTTGCTGAGGCAGTGGTGCGGCATCTGAAAAA
>NZ_AKIS01000263.1:0-2840 GCF_000277005.1 Pontibacter sp. BAB1700
CCGTCGAACAGGTCAAATATGGCTTTATCGATCAATTCACGCATGGCATCATTCGGTTAAGTCCTGACTCGTTTTAAAGAGAGAGATGAGCCGCCTGAAATCATTCCTCAAGGCCGTAAGCTCCCCTATGTATACCCGCAGCTGCTCCCCTTTTTTGGCATCGTCCAGGTAAGCGTCCAGGATGATCCTGATGTCGGCGTTGATTCTGTCCCGCTCGGCATGGATGGCCAAAATATAAGCTGCCTGCACCCCGGCCTGCACCGCCTCGGCATTCATCCCCAATAGGGCAGTGTTGAGTTCATCGATCTTCTTTTTATACAACAGGTGGTATCCTTTATTCAGGGACCTGTCAGCAAACTTGAACATCTCCTGCTCATATACCTGGCTTACTGCTTCCTC
This sequence comes from Pontibacter sp. BAB1700, assembly GCF_000277005.1. Lineage (NCBI taxonomy): Bacteria > Pseudomonadati > Bacteroidota > Cytophagia > Cytophagales > Hymenobacteraceae > Pontibacter > Pontibacter sp. BAB1700. Next base: position 400 of record NZ_AKIS01000263.1, read on the forward strand.
CTGCGCCTGGGCCTTCACCTTGTTCTGGTTCAGCAAAGCCATGGTAGGGCAAGCTGCAGCATGTTCCGCCTGTCAGGCCCTTTCCTGTACTTGTTATGAAACAGAATAAAGTACCATTTCGGGTTGAACTTTCCCCAACGGGTAACAACCTCCCGCTCCAGCTGGTACCTTGTGTTTTTGCTGTTAACTGGCTGCACGCCCTGCCCCAGGGCATCTGTAAAGAGGCCAGGAAGCAGGGCCAGGCACAAAGCGGGTACAAATATTGAATTCATAGCAATAGTGATAATTTACTTCTTGATTGCCTTGTACTCATCCATCAGGGAGCGGATGATCGCCTGGCTGTTGTCAGGGTAGGCAAGTCCCATCGGGTTCATGGTCTTCAAAAGGCCCGCGTACTTGGCCACGCGCATCTTGCGGGTAATGGAATAGGCCAGGCCCCGCATCACCCGCAGCTCGTCCACTACGTGGCGGATCAGGGTGAGCCTGTCGGCATTGTTCATTAGGTTCACATCCGTGCCAATAACAGCCACCTGGTAGATATAGGTAAACAGGTCGGATGTACGGTTGAGCAGCTCCAGCTCTGTCTTGGCAGCGATCAGGAGCAGCTCGTTATCACCGCGCGCCAGTTCCATCATTTGGTTTTGGTAGCGGCCTATGTCCGCGGCAATTTGGGAGGCATAGATAATGTTCTTGCTCTGCCCGATAATAGATTGCACGGATTTAAGGGAATTGTACATCTTTTCCTCCAGCTCCTTGATCTGCGTCATCTTCAGGCTGATGGTAGTCTGCAGGGCCGCGATCTTTCCTTCGTTTTCCTTAATGTCGTTTAAGGCCGCCTGCTGGGCCGTGTGGTTGACAACAAGTGTGGAGACGACCGCTGGGTCAAAAACAACCTGCTGGGCTAGTACATGACCTGTTACCAGGCTCATGAAGCTAAGCGTGTAGAGGTACTTTTTCATAGCTGCGTTGCAAAATCAGGTGAACAAATTCATTTAGCTTGAGCCCCGAGGCCCTGAAGTCTGCGACAAACCTTTCCAGGGCTTCCCTGAAATCCCCATACTTGCTCAGGTACGCTTGCATGGCCTCTTTTTCCTGGCGCTCGGTGGTGAAGGTCAAATACTCTTCCAGCGATACCTCCACACCGTACACCTCACCGGTGGCCCCGCGCTTGATGTAGACTTCCTTGAAGCGGCCCCGCCCCTCTTTGTTGTCGAGGCTGTTGATGGTAAATATCTTCTTGCGCTCCACCTCATTGATAGAGAGCAGCGCGGCGATCTCATCGAAATTGTCCTTGAATTTGGTCTGGTCCAAAAGGCAGATGGTGTCGGAGTTGTTGATGATAGAGTTCTTAACCACAACATTGCCGATGATATCATCCAGCTCCTGTGTCACGACCACGGCCTCTCCCCAGAATTTGCGGACCGTTTTATAGACGTAGAGGATATAGCCGGCCATCAGCGGAGAGGCAATGGCCTTCCAAGCCTCCTCGATGATGAGCGCCTTACGGTTCTTCTTGTGGCGCATCTTCTGAAGGAACACATCCATGATGATCAGGGTGGTGATCGGGAAAAGTACCTTATGCTCCTTGATGGCATCAATTTCGAAAACAATAAAGGGCTCATCAAAAAGGGTGGTATCCATCTCGTTGTTCAGGATCTGGCCATACGCCTCTCCTTTGCAGAACTTCTTGAGGATAAAGCGATAACTGGTCAGGTCAAAGTTAATAGACTCTTTTTGCGTAATCTCGTCGATCTTTCTGATGGAGAAGTCATAGAAAGACTGGAAGGAAAGGTAGCTGCTCTCCAAGCCGTTTTCAAAGTAGTGTTGGTAATAGGAAGTGATGACGGAAGAGAGGACGCTGTCCTCAATTTGGCTGACAGTGCCCTCGGCACCTTTCCAGAGCAGGCCCACCAATGACTTGAGAAACTCCCGCTTCTCCTCGTTGAATTCGGCAGCAGAGATCCGGAAGGGGTTCATGGTGATTGGCTGCTCCTCGGAGTAGGTAATGTAGCGGCCCCTGTAGTAGGCACACAGGCCGGAGTAACTGTGTCCGGTATCCACCAAAATAACATCTGTGTGCTGCAGGGCATACTGCCGGATCAGGTGGTTCATGAAAAATGACTTTCCCGCTCCCGAGGGGCCCAACACGAACTTGTTCCGGTTATTCATCCGGCCTGAGAAGATGGGCGCATCACTCGTGTCAATCGTGATAGGAATTCCCTGCCGGTCCGTGAAGTATACCTGAAAGCTGGATGACTCACTTTGCAGCAGACATTCTTTAAAAAGCAGACATAATGCCGCGTCTGAGGTAGTCAAAAACTTATCATATACTTTAAGCTCCGAACTATTGCCGGGCAATGCACACCGGAATAGCTCGAGTTGGTTATATGCGTTTCGGGAGGGAATAATACCAATGGAAAACAAAGCGCTTTCCAGATAGT
>NZ_AKIS01000264.1:0-2219 GCF_000277005.1 Pontibacter sp. BAB1700
ATCCGCCGCTCCTCTTCCGTGTACACGCTGCCATAGGCAATGTCCCTGGGGTCTACCCTATCCTCCCCGATTTCCTGTATGGCCGAGTAATCGGTCCTATACTTAAACTCGTCCCGAAAAGCCGAGAACTTATCCTTCATGTCCCGCTTTCTCAGGTTGGCATCCGGAAGGGAGGTATTAAGGGCTGTTGTCTCGGTGAGCTCCACTTTTGTTTGTGCGGCGGTGGCCGCCGGTGTCATGTCCAGCCACAGATAATTAAGCAGGACAAGGAAAGGCAGTATGATGAGCGGGATGGCATATCTGGGATGCCGAAAGTTAATTCTCTTCATGGATGATTCGGTTTAAACGCTGATCAATAGCTTTGAGAAAAACACTGTCTTGAGCACGCAGGCTGTCAGGATCCAGCTGCCTGGCCGTGTTGTAGAGCTTTATCAGCTCCAGCATATCTGCGGTACTTGACCTGCCTATAGTCATCTTGTCGCCAGAAGTATCAAACTGCCTGTACAGCTTGCCAACCGACACGGCATAGTTTCCCTGGTGCAGGTGCCGGACGACTAATAGCCCCATGACAGCCACAGACAGTAAAACCAGCATGGACAGCACTACTGCTTTAGGATTCGAGGCACAGTTGTCCCTGACACTTTCCCTGAGGTATGAAAGCCTTTGCTTTATGTTACCGCTAAAAGGATTTCTTTTCGACATACTCCAAGTCCTTGTTCATGACCGTTTTCCAGTTCTTTATCAAAAGTCCATGGGGGTTGTTCTCTGTGCGCGGCACTTCCTCAAGATCCCCCTCTGTGACAAGAAGTCTTTTCATCACAGAGGTCTCCCGCTCAATGCGCTGTGTGGCGTAGTAGGTAAAGTGCCTGTTTTCGTCCACTTTAACGCTATCGGTTTTGATCGTCAAAACCGCAGAACTAGCCAGGATCTGGTTGTAATAACCCTTCTCCTTCAGGTTGTTGTATTGTGCCAGACCGGATTCATCCACCAGGTACATGGCCTTGGAGATGTTATTCTTAATGTAGGCGTCATCTGGAGGTAGCGTGAAGAAGAGCAGGTGAAACATGTTCACGTGCGACTTGTACTCTACTGTCCGGTTTACCCCCAGCTCGGTCTGCTCCACCAAGAGCGGCACCGAGTGGTCAATCACATAGATCTTCTTCCGTTGCTCCTCGGCATAACGAAAGGCAAAGGCGCAAACCGTGCCTACTATAATGATGGAGGAGATAAAGCTGCCGATACTCACGGCAAATGCCAGCTTCATTTTCTTTTCAAGGTTGTTTATCATAGCAAGCGCTTTTTAGTTTACTTTAAAATTCCTCCGGCCGCCTTCGCAGCTCCTCCTGCCATCGTACCAATGGCATTACCCACACCCGTGGTGTGCACGATCCAGGTGGAAATAATGGGAATGGTCAGCATGGCCAATCCTCCCACAATCAAGGAGACGATGTAGAAACTGATGCTGCCCGAGGGGAAGGAAACGTAGGCAATGAACATCTCTTCGTTGCCCAGTACTGCCTTCAGGATATCTATTTCCTTCATCAACCCATACTTGACCAGCACAAAGGAGATGGACATAACGATATAGCCCAGTCCCGAGTACAGCCCCACGGAGATATAGCGGGCAATCCAAGTCAGGTAAGAGTCCCGAAAGCCCGGCAGCACGCTAAGGCAAAGGAGAAGGGACCCAGGATCACCAGAATGCCTGCAAAGATGATCTGCAGGAAATAGATAATGTAGGAGCATACCTGAAAGATGCTGATCACAATCCACTCAACCACCATCATCGCCGTAAAGTGCAGCTTGGCCATCAGCATCAGGTAATAGCCTTTCATTTTGTTAAACAGGGTTGCAGGTCAATCCCCATCGTTTCGTACCAGCTCGCGTCACTGGCTTCACTCTCAATCCGCTCAAACTCGGCGCTGCTCTCAGAGAGTTTTCGGGCCACAGAGTCTACCAGCGCGAGGCGTTCCCGGTGCAAATCCTCCACCTGGTCTACCTGTGCGCCGTACATGCCTTTTGCCTGATCATTGACTAGCTGCAGCGGCAGGTTCACAGCATCGATAAACCCTGGCCAGAAAACAATCACCAGTGTCAGGGCGAAAGGGCGCAGCAAGGGCATGATGCGAAGCGTTTCATCACCGGCCATCATTTTGTAAGCCTCCAGGCCAAAGTAGAGCAGCATGCTGATGGCGCAAAGCGCCTGCGCATCATACAGA
>NZ_AKIS01000265.1:0-5706 GCF_000277005.1 Pontibacter sp. BAB1700
AGGCCGCAGGAAAAAGGAAAAAAAAGTTTTGCCAGGTTATTGCGGATTTAAAAAGTCTTCTTACCTTTGCAACCCGCTCCGAGGCGAAGGGTTCGAAAGCGAAAAAAAAGAGTGCCTGCCAACCAAAAGGGTTGAAAGGAAAGAAAAAAAAGATTGAGATTTTGCTTGCGGATTCGGAAAGTTTTTCCGACCTTTGCACACCGAAAACGACGGACGGTCGCTTCGGAAAAGCGAAAAGCAAGACACGCCCTAAAACGTTAGGACGTCTATCCAAGGAGAGAAGTTCTTTGGAAAAGTTCTTTGAGAGATTGTTGAGACAGAAAAAGAAAAACAAGATAGGTACATCCGCGCGGGCGAATCTTCGGATTCCCACCGCGTCAATTCGAGAGAATTATTAAAGGAAAGGGCCGCGGGTCGAACGGACACATTGGCTGCCTTGGGCAGTCTGAAAAGTAAAACACTACAATGGAGAGTTTGATCCTGGCTCAGGATGAACGCTAGCGGCAGGCCTAATACATGCAAGTCGAACGGATCTGATTCCTTCGGGAATCAGGTTAGTGGCGCACGGGTGCGTAACGCGTATGCAACCTACCTTCCACTGGGGGATAGCCCACCGAAAGGTGGATTAATACCGCATATGACCACGAGAGGGCATCCGACCGTGGTAAAAGCTGAGGCGGTGGAAGATGGGCATGCGTGCCATTAGCTAGTTGGCGGGGTAAAGGCCCACCAAGGCGACGATGGCTAGGGGTTCTGAGAGGATGGTCCCCCACACTGGTACTGAGACACGGACCAGACTCCTACGGGAGGCAGCAGTAGGGAATATTGGGCAATGGCCGAGAGGCTGACCCAGCCATGCCGCGTGCAGGAAGAAGGCCTTCTGGGTTGTAAACTGCTTTTACCAGGGAAGAAAACGCGCCTGCGGGCGTAACTGACGGTACCTGGTGAATAAGCACCGGCTAACTCCGTGCCAGCAGCCGCGGTAATACGGAGGGTGCAAGCGTTGTCCGGATTTATTGGGTTTAAAGGGTGCGTAGGCGGCCCGTTAAGTCAGCGGTGAAATCCCAGGGCTCAACCCTGGAACTGCCGTTGATACTGGCGGGCTTGAGTTCGGTCGAGGCGGGCGGAACTGGTGGTGTAGCGGTGAAATGCATAGATACCACCAAGAACCCCGATTGCGAAGGCAGCTCGCTGGCCCGAAACTGACGCTGAGGCACGAAAGCGTGGGGAGCGAACAGGATTAGATACCCTGGTAGTCCACGCCGTAAACGATGATCACTCGATGTTTGCGATACACGGCAAGCGTCCAAGCGAAAGCGTTAAGTGATCCACCTGGGGAGTACGCCCGCAAGGGTGAAACTCAAAGGAATTGACGGGGGCCCGCACAAGCGGTGGAGCATGTGGTTTAATTCGATGATACGCGAGGAACCTTACCTAGGCTAGAATGCGCGTGACCGGTCCAGAGATGGACCTTCCCTTCGGGGCACAAAGCAAGGTGCTGCATGGCTGTCGTCAGCTCGTGCCGTGAGGTGTTGGGTTAAGTCCCGCAACGAGCGCAACCCCTACCTTTAGTTGCCAGCGTGTTATGACGGGGACTCTAAAGGGACTGCCTCCGCAAGGAGCGAGGAAGGCGGGGACGACGTCAAGTCATCATGGCCCTTACGCCTAGGGCTACACACGTGCTACAATGGCCGGTACAGAGGGTTGCCACCTGGTGACAGGGAGCCAATCTCAAAAAGCCGGTCTCAGTTCGGATCGAAGTCTGCAACTCGACTTCGTGAAGCCGGAATCGCTAGTAATCGCGTATCAGCAACGACGCGGTGAATACGTTCCCGGGCCTTGTACACACCGCCCGTCAAGCCATGGAAGTCAGGGAGACCTGAAGCCGGTGACCGTCAAAGGAGCCGTCTAGGGTAAAACTGGTAACTGGGGCTAAGTCGTAACAAGGTAGCCGTACCGGAAGGTGCGGCTGGATCACCTCCTTTCTAGGGTCGGCCCGTCGGCCTTTCCCGAGGCGCAAGGGTGGACAAGCCCGCGCGGCGTGCACTTATCCAAATTTCTTCTGTCTCAGCATTCCTTCTCAAAACAACACACACGATACTGAATAAGCGAGGTGCGGCATCAAGGCGCGTTCCCCGGCCCAGTAGCCACGGGGGCTTGTAGCTCAGGTGGTTAGAGCGCTACACTGATAATGTAGAGGTCCGTGGTTCGAGTCCACGCAGGCCCACCACTTTACCAAGCGCGTAACTGCGGTTACCGACAGGGGGGATTAGCTCAGCTGGCTAGAGCGCCTGCTTTGCACGCAGGAGGTCAACGGTTCGACTCCGTTATTCTCCACCAAGCTTACAACAACAGCACACAGTAAGGACGGCAGGTTCTTACTTCTAACTTAAAGGCGAATGCCGCGGCCACCGTTTAGCGACGGGGCGGGCAGGCGAGACTTTGAGAGAAGTTCTTTGACATGATGGGAGAGAGAAAAACAAAGACATTATAAGGTAAGACTGCCTGGAATTTATTCCGGTGCAGCCCAAGAAGCGGGCCGGCGGTCTCAGGACCACCGGCGAGAACGCAGAGAAGGGCGCATGGGGGATGCCTAGGCTCTCAGAGGCGATGAAGGACGCGACAAGCTGCGAAAAGCCGCGGGGATCGGCACATACGATGTGATCCGCGGATGTCCGAATGGGGCAACCCGCCGTGTTGAAGACGCGGCACCCGAAAGGGGGCGAACCCGGGGAACTGAAACATCTAAGTACCCGGAGGAAGAGAAAATAACAATGATTCCGCAAGTAGTGGCGAGCGAACGCGGAAGAGCCCAAACCGCCCCTGTCACGGCAGGAGCGGGGTTGTAGGACCACGGTGTGGGACCTGCTGTTTGAAGCGTAACAGACTGGGAAGTCTGGCCGGAGAGGGTGACAGCCCCTTGCGCGTAAGGACACAGGCCCTAGTGGTATCCTGAGTAGGGCGGGACCGGAGAAATCCCGCCTGAATCCAGCGGCACCATCCGCTAAGGCTAAATACTCCTGAGAGACCGATAGTGAACCAGTACCGTGAGGGAAAGGTGAAAAGTACCCCGAATAGGGGGGTGAAACAGATCCTGAAACCATGCGCCTACAAGCGGTCGGAGCCCATTCGTTGGGTGACGGCGTGCCTTTTGCATAATGAGCCTACGAGTTACTCCTCTCTGGCAAGGTTAAGCCTCTCAAGGGGCGGAGCCGCAGCGAAAGCGAGTCTGAACAGGGCGCACAGTCAGAGGGGGTAGACGCGAAACTTTGTGATCTACCCATGGGCAGGATGAAGGTTGGGTAAAACCAACTGGAGGTCCGAACCAGTTTACGTTGAAAAGTATTTGGATGACCTGTGGGTAGGGGTGAAAGGCCAATCAAACTGAGAAATAGCTCGTACTCCCCGAAATGCCTTTAGGGGCAGCGTCGCGGTCGAGTCATATGGAGGTAGAGCTACCGATAGGACTAGGGGGAGTCAAATCCTACCGAATCCTGACGAACTCCGAATGCCATTTGATATACGCGGCAGTGAGGCGCGGGGTGCTAAGGTCCCGCGCCGAGAGGGAAAGAACCCAGACCGCCAGCTAAGGTCCCTAAATTCGCGCTAAGTTGAACAAAGGGGGTCCAGTTGCACAGACAGCCAGGATGTTGGCTTGGAAGCAGCCACTCATTTAAAGAGTGCGTAACAGCTCACTGGTCGAGCGACAGGGCATCGATAATAATCGGGCATCAAGCGTGGTACCGAAGCTGCGGATTATAGATTATTCTATACTGGTAGGGGAGCATTCCAAGGGCGACGAAGGCATATCGGCAAGATGTGCTGGAGCGCTTGGAAAAGCAAATGTAGGCATAAGTAACGATAATGCGGGCGAGAAACCCGCACACCGAAAGACCCAGGTTTCCTGATCAACGCTAATCGGATCAGGGTTAGTCGGGACCTAAGGCCGAGGCGAAAGCGCAGGTCGATGGACAGCTGGTTAATATTCCAGCACCGGCTATGCATAGCGATGCGGTGACGGAGAAGTGAAAGGACCGCGCACTGACGGAATAGTGCGTTGAAGGCCGTAGGTAGTGGCCCGGTAGTGAAGTACGCCGGGCTAGCTGAAAGCCGATAGTACCCCAAGGCCTCGGCCGCGGGGATAGCGTCCCTAAGCAGGCTCCCTAGAAAACCCGCTAAGCGTTTAAATGCATGGCCGCCCGTACCGCAAACCGACACAGGTGGTCGAGGAGAGAATCCTAAGGTGCTCGAGTGAATCACGGCCAAGGAACTCGGCAAAATGGCCCTGTAACTTCGGGAGAAGGGGCGCTTCCTCTGGGCAACCAGAGAAGCCGCAGTGAAAAGGCCCAGGCGACTGTTTAACAAAAACACATGGCTTTGCCAAATCGAGAGATGACGTATAAGGCCTGACACCTGCCCGGTGCCGGAAGGTTAAGAGGGGGGGTTAGCCGCAAGGCGAAGCTCTGAATCGAAGCCCCGGTAAACGGCGGCCGTAACTATAACGGTCCTAAGGTAGCGAAATTCCTTGTCGGGTAAGTTCCGACCTGCACGAATGGTGTAACGATCTGGCGCTGTCTCAGCCGTGAGCTCGGTGAAATTGTAGTCTCGGTGAAGATGCCGAGTACCCGCAACGGGACGGAAAGACCCCATGAACCTTTACTATAGCTTAGCATTGACGCTGGGTAACTCATGTGTAGGATAGGCCGGAGAATGCGAAGCGGCGTCGCCAGGCGTCGTGGATTCTTCCTTGAAATACGGCCCTTGAGTTGCTTGGCGCCTAACTCCACAGAGTGGAGGACCGTGCTTGGTGGGTAGTTTGACTGGGGTGGTCGCCTCCAAAACAATAACGGAGGCTTTCAAAGGTTCCCTCAGCACGCTTGGTAACCGTGCGCAGAGCGCAATAGCAGAAGGGAGCTTGACTGTGAGGCCCACAAGCCGAGCAGGGCCGAAAGGCGGATATAGTGATCCGGTGGTTCCGCATGGAAGGGCCATCGCTCAAAGGATAAAAGGTACTCTGGGGATAACAGGCTGATCTCCCCCAAGAGCTCATATCGACGGGGAGGTTTGGCACCTCGATGTCGGCTCGTCACGTCCTGGGGCTGGAGAAGGTCCCAAGGGTTCGGCTGTTCGCCGATTAAAGTGGCACGCGAGCTGGGTTCAGAACGTCGTGAGACAGTTCGGTCCCTATCTGTTGTGGGCGTCGGAGATTTGAGGGGTTCTGTCCTTAGTACGAGAGGACCGGGATGGACGAGCCTCTGGTGGACCTGTTGTGGCGCCAGCCGCAGCGCAGGGTAGCTACGCTCGGACGGGATAAGCGCTGAAAGCATCTAAGTGCGAAACCCGCCCCAAGATGAGATCTCCCTTAAGGGCCGTCAGAGACGATGACGTTGATAGGCCGCAGGTGTAAAGTCAGAGATGGCAAAGCCGAGCGGTACTAATTGCCCGAGCGCGTTCCCAAAGCACGCACAGTGCTAGCCGGCCAAGGCCGGCCCGCCCCTTGGCCCTACAGCGTCCGAAGGCTTTTTCTCTCCCAACAAGTCAAAACAACTTTCACATAGCCATCAAGCTCGCATAACAGCCGAGCGAAGAGAATGGCGGCTATGGCGCCGGTGAGCACCTCTTCCCATCCCGAACAGAGAAGTTAAGCCCGGCTGCGCCGATGGTACTGGGGTCACACCCGGGAGAGTAGGTGGCCGCCAACCCCAA
>NZ_AKIS01000266.1:0-386 GCF_000277005.1 Pontibacter sp. BAB1700
TACGACGGTAACAGAGACGCGGCAGTAGCTGCCTCTATCACCAGCGGCCTGGTAGCAGGTGACGTGGTGACAGTGGCCGCCTCTAACGGTCAGTTCGACGACAAGAACGTTGGCACTGGCAAGGAAGTAACTGCCTCTGTGAGCAAGTCCGGCGCTGACGCCGGCAACTACACGGCCAACACTACCGCTACTGCTAGCGCTGACATCAGAGCCATCGCCCTGGTAATCGGCATCACAGCTGAGAGCAAGGACTACGACGGTAACAGAGACGCGGCAGTAGCTGCCTCTATCACCAGCGGCCTGGTAGCAGGTGACGTGGTGACAGTGGCCGCCTCTAACGGTCAGTTCGACGACAAGAACGTTGGCACTGGCAAGGAAGTAACTGC
>NZ_AKIS01000267.1:0-1151 GCF_000277005.1 Pontibacter sp. BAB1700
CAGTTTAAGTAAATTGAATGTGACGCATTTAATTATTTAAACCCGATTATATCATGACCACTCAAGACAAAATTATCAAAAACAAGTTAGGATTGCTAAGCTTGGCCGAGATGCTTGGCAACGTATCCCAGGCCTGCAAGGTGATGGGCTATAGCCGAGATTCTTTCTACCGCTTCCAGCAGCTCTATGAACAAGGTGGCACATCCGCCCTGCAGGAGATCAGCCGCTCCAAGCCCAACATCAAGAACAGGGTAGAACAAGCCGTAGAAGAAGCGGTAGTAGCACTGGCTACTGAGCAGCCAGCCTTTGGACAGCTCAGAGCTTCCAACGAACTCAAAAAGCAAGGCATCTTCATTTCACCTGGCGGGGTGCGCTCCATTTGGCTGCGCCACGCCCTGGAGACTTTTCCCAAGCGTTTAAAAGCATTAGAAGCGAAGGTAGCTCAGGAAGGCTTGATCCTGACAGAAGCGCAGATCGTAGCCCTGGAAAAGGCTAAAGAAGAGAAGACGGCGCACGGAGAGATCGAGACACACCATCCCGGCTATTTAGGTGCGCAAGACACTTATTACGTGGGCTACATCAAAGGCGTGGGCAAGATTTATCAGCAGACTTTCATTGACACCTATACCAAAGTGGCACAAGCTAAAGTGTATGATAGGAAGAACGCGCTGGTGGCTGCCGATATGCTCAACGACAGGGTGCTGCCGTTCTACGAGCAGCATGATCTAAAGCTCTTGCGCGTTCTTACCGATCGTGGCACTGAATACTGCGGAGCCAGGGAGCACCATGAGTACCAGCTCTACCTGGCCATTGAGGACATCGATCACTCCAAGACCAAAGCCAGGAGCCCGCAGACCAACGGCATCTGCGAGCGCTTCCACCGCACCATGCAGGAGGAGTTCTACGCGATCGCTTTTCGCAAAAAAGTGTATACTACTTTAGAAGAATTACAAGAGGACCTGGACCTGTGGCTGGAGCATTACAACAAGGAGCGCACCCACACAGGTAAATACTGTTTTGGGAGAACACCTTATCAGACGCTGCTCGAGACAATTACGTTGGCTAAGGAGAAGATGCTCGACACACTCAGGCAAGATCCTGTCAAACATTTTTTTTTCGGAACCAGCCTTTCACCCGCAGACGAAGGGGTA